>CAZHYI010000136.1:0-4041 GCA_964536595.1 uncultured Candidatus Bathyarchaeia archaeon | reverse complement strand
TATGTCCCGTCGGAGAGCATTCCTTTTTTAAGTAATATTTCGCCGAAGGAGGTGGAATTTCGGTTAGGAAGGCTTAGTGAGATGAGGTTAATACGTCGATGGGTCGGCTCCTATGTTGGTTACGCCCTTAATAGGGCAGGTTATGATTGTTTAGCGCTGAACGTATTAGTAAAGAATGATGTTCTGGAGGCTGTGGGATTACCTTTAGGAGTCGGTAAAGAATCGAATGTGTATGAAGGTTTAACACCTGAAAAGGAGAGAGTAGCTATAAAGTTTCATCGTTTAGGAAGCATAAGTTTCCGAAATGTAAAGAAGTTAAGAGGGTATGTAAAGGGCGATGAAAGAGTCTCTTGGTTATCCTTAGCAAGGATAGCCGCTGAACGTGAATATAAAGCCCTAAGAATTCTGTATCCACTAAAGATCTCTGTTCCGAAACCTATTGCGAGGAATAGACACGTAATTGTAATGAGTATTATAGAAGGCACAGAGTTAGAAAACTTGTTGGAGATTCCAGATTCAGAGCGTATATTTAAAGATGTATTGAGGAATATCCGTAAAGCTTACGAGAAGGCAAAAATTATTCATGCCGATTTAAGCGGCTTCAACATTCTTATTAAGCCCGAAGGAGAGATACTTATTATTGATTGGCCTCAATACGTGACGGTAAACCACCCAAACGCTGACTTATTACTTAAAAGAGACATCCGTAATGTATTGACGTTATTTAGGAGAAAGGCTAACCTTGAGGCTGACCTCGAAAAAACCGTTCAATACGTTAAAGGGCACATTAAAAGTTTAGATCTGTAATAAGTGATTTAATTATGAAGAAAGCTATAGTTGGGGTTGATCCAGGCTTAACCTCAGCCATAGCAGCGGTAACACTTAACGGTGAACCTCTCTACATTGAAAGCGGTAGAGGATGGGGTTACAGAGAGGTTTTAAAGAAGCTCACCAAAACTTGTGAACCTGTAGTCGTTGCGAGCGATGTGAATCCACCATCAGACTTGGTGTATAAGTTAGCGTCGGAACTTAACGCTATTCTTTACATTCCCTTAAAGATTCTGAGTCTCACTGAGAAGAGAAAGCTATCTAGGGAATTTATTGAGAAACATAAAATAACATTAAACAATGAGCATGAAGTAGACGCTCTTGCGGCTGCCTTAAAGGCTTTTCAGTATTACAAAAATAAGTTCAGTCAAATAGATGCTTGGATAAGGAATAGAGGCATAAAAGTTCCAGTTGAAGAAGTTAAGGCGAAGGTTATTAAAGGAATGACCGTGAAGAAGGCGCTAGAAACATTCATGAAAAAACCTTTAAGGGATAATAGAGATACGCTGCATCCTCCATCTAAAGATGCTACATTCAAAAAATATTTGAGAGAAATGAGCGAACAAGCTTCTAAATGGCGCCAGAAGTATGAGGCGCTTCTAGAGATAAACAGAAAGTTAGAAGAAAGATTAAAAAATCTTGAGGTAGAAAATGAAGAATTAAAAAACAGACTTTTAAGAATTAAGGAAAAATATAAGGAAGAAACTGAGAAAGAGAGGGAATTCTACATTTTAGTTGAAGATTTGAAGAGAAGAAGAGAGAAACTAAATTACTACATTTCAAAAATTGAGAGTTACGAGGCTCTATTAAGTAAGTTTAGAAAAACGTACAGATTAAGAGCAGATAAGGAATTAATCTTAATTAAGGTTCTAGATAGTTTTACTAAGGAGTGTATTGAGCAGGCCATAAACAATGGAAGAATAAGAAGAAATGACGTTTTAATGTTTAAGGACTCTAGTGGCGGAGGAGTCTCCACAGCTGAACTCTTAGTTGAATTGGGAGTTAAAGCGGTAATTACTAAAAATAGGATGCCTCACCAAGCCCTTGAGGTCCTCTCAAGGGAAGAAATCCCGATTTTACAGGCGGAGAAACTAAAATTGAGGTGGAAAGGCGACTCCCTTTACATTAGTTCTGAGGAGTTAGCGCAAAGAATTGAAGAATGGAGAGAAAATGAAAGAGAGAACGTTCTGAATAAGATTAAAGCTATACTGGAGGATTATTGGAGGGAAAGATGGGGTGACCTATAATTATTGCGAAAACTAATCAGCTTTAAACTGGATTATCCCTTATAAGACTCTAAAATTAGATACAGGATATTGTTTCCTCTAACAAGGATGTTTCCATAATTCGCTACGATCTCTTCTTTAACATATTCCTTCGCTCCTTCCAACAGAATATTCATAAATCCATCACACTTAATCATCTTACCCTTATATGCAACACCATTCTTCAGAACTACTGAGATTTCAGAGTTCATCTGTTTAACCAGAACATTCAAAGGCTTCTTACTTGGTTCCATAGATCTATCTCACCATCACTCTCTATCTTTCCACTACATTAGATTATAAAAATTTTGTCCTACCAATTGACATTTACGAAACTCTAATTACCTCCCATTCTACTTTAATCAATGAAAAATACATTAATCAAAGCTAACAAGAATTTAAAAAGAGTGTGTTACCTTGAGCACCCAAATGGAAGAGGCGAAGAACGGAAGAATAACAGAAGAGATGCGTATTATATCTAAAAATGAAGGGGTATCCCCCAACTTCATTATGAGGGGGGTAGCTGAGGGTAAAATCGTAATTTTAAGGAACCTAGAAAGAGAGAACGTGATCCCTATAGGTATAGGGAAGGGTCTGAGAACAAAGATTAATGCTAATATAGGAACTTCGTCTGTAGTGAGCGATTTAAACTTAGAAATCAGAAAAGCAAAGATCGCTGTGAAGTACGGCGCAGATACCATTATGGATCTTAGTACGAGTGGAGATCTAGATCGGATAAGAAGGGAAATTATAAGGAGAATTAAGGTTCCTTTAGGTACAGTCCCTATCTATCAAGCAGCTATAGAGAGTATAAAGAGACAAGGTGCAATAGTCGACATGGACGAAGACCTTCTCTTTAGAACTATTGAAAAACACGCTAAAGATGGAGTGGACTTTATGACGCTACACTGTGGAGTAACAAAAGACGCAGTTTACAGATTGACGAAGCACAAACGCTTAACAGGAGTCGTAAGCAGAGGTGGAACATTCATAATTGCCTGGATACTACATAACGGGAAAGAAAACCCGCTCTTCTCAAATTTCGATTATATATTAGAGATGGCTAAAGATTATGATTTCACCATCAGTCTAGGCGATGGATTAAGACCGGGCAGCATATTTGACGCTTCTGACCCTCTTCAAATCCAAGAGCTACTTACTATAGGAGATCTTGTAGAACGTGCAAGAAAAGCTAATATTCAAACAATGGTTGAAGGACCAGGACATTTACCCTTAAATCATGTAGAATGGAATGTGAAGCTCGAAAAGGCCATTTGTAAAGATGCGCCTTTCTACGTTCTAGGACCAGTTGTAATGGAGATCGCTCCTGGATATGACCATATCGTTGGAGCGATTGGAGGAGCAATAGCAGGTATGGCTGGAGCGGACTTTCTATGTTATCTAACTCCCTCTGAACATTTAGCTCTGCCCTCACTTAAGGACGTTAAGGAAGGAGTTATAGCGACTAAAATTGCAGCTCACGCAGCAGATATAGTTAAATTAGGGCCAAAAGCGGCTACTAAAGATTTAGAGATGGCTAAAGCGAGGTACGATTTGGATTGGAATAAGCAATTCTCACTCGCTATAGACCCAATAAAAGCCAAAAAGTACCGCTCTAGAACAGCAACTGAACAAACAGAAACGTGCTCAATGTGTGGTAAATACTGCGCTATAAAGATTTTAAAAGAAGCATTAGACATGGAAGCCGTATGTTTTTAGAAAAATCTTTAAAAAAATCGATTTTTCACAATACGCTTTTGTAAAGCTCAGAAAATCCGAAATTTTAGAGAAAAACCATTTCACACTTCATTAAATCTAGATTGGAAATTATGTGACGTCACATATGTGATCACATCGTGATCTTATAAATGTGATGTTATATTACATCATATCACATCACATTTAATTTCGTTCATAAGTTGCTACTTTAAAAATTCCAGGTTCATCT
>CAZHYI010000135.1:0-4057 GCA_964536595.1 uncultured Candidatus Bathyarchaeia archaeon | reverse complement strand
GAGTGTCCTAAAGGCGCATTAAAGATGGAGTTGCCTTACCTCATAAGATAAAGCATACTTCATACTCAATGCAAGAATGCGCTATAAAAGCAAGTAGAAAAACTTAGGGAAGCATATCTTTAATTTTCATAATGGCGTCCGCAAAGTCTTTAGGTGTTAATCCCGGAGTTTGAACATCAGTTTCATCATAAAAACTCTTTATTCTATCCATCACTGCATCATACTCAAGCGGAGAACCCGTAAGTTTAGCTTCAAGCTTTAGGATTTCATTTTCCGGGATCAGGAAGAAGTCTCCGGTGATCATGATGTCTGAAATTTTATCTTCAACTATTTCAGCTCTGATTCTGATGAGCTTCTTGGCTTTATGGTCAACCTCCACTAGATTGATTCCACCCGCTATCTTTACTGATCTGCCTTCAGTGAGGGCTTTATGCTTAAATTCAGGCATGTATAGCCATTCCTTAGACTCATGTTTAGGTTTAACCTTCTCACTCCAAAACCTCATTTCTTCCTCCGAGATATAGGAGGGAGTAAGGTTAAGTCCCAACACGCTCCTATAACCCTCAATCAGTAACTCCTTAATTCTATCGACGGAAGGGGTGTATCCTAATTCTCTCCTTAGTGAGGTAACCCACTCCCTCATACTTTTAGCCATTTTATCCCTAAACTTTTCACTTGGAACCCTCAATACTTTAGCCATAGAGTCGTAGTCTAAATCCAGAATTACGTTTCCGACAAGTATTGTTGTGTTGAGTCCATATTTTCCAGCTCCGTTACCAGAGATCTTCTTTCCCTTAACCACCACATCATTTATGGGTTTATACTCGGCTGGAACCCCCAACTTACGATAAACATAAACCGTTACGCTCAGAAACTTCTTGAATAACTCCTCAATGTTTAGGGGGATTACATCTCCATCGTCTCTCGCAACAATCTGATAGAAGATCTGGTCACTATTGAGGTATGTGGCTCCTCCTCCCTGCCCCCTCCTAATTATGGGGAGACCCATTCTTCGACAATAATCAATGTCTATTTCTCTCTCAAGCTCCTGATGATAACCGATACAGACGTATGGGCTTGAAGGCTGAACTATGAGTATTGTGTTGGGCGATAGTTTCTCCTCTACTCCCCAAGCAACAGCTTCGTATAGAGTTTGAGCTTTTAAGGGTTCAGCCATGCCTAGATCGATCAGTCGCCAATATTCCATAAAGACACCTCAAGAACATTAATGATTATAAAAACGAATTTAAAAGTAGTTCAAATAAAAAAGAAGTTTTTTAATGCTAAATTTAGTGGTACATCAGTTTCTCTTCGTATTTTTTGAGGTGTTCAGCCGCTTGATAAATATCCATGAAGAGCTCACTGACCCTAACTACATCCTCAACGATTATCTCGTCCCGCTTATCCATCTTAGCGTTCTGTGCAGCTAGGCTTAGAAGTTGAACTGAATATCTGAGGGATGATTTGGCACCGATCTCGGTGAGTTCGTTTAGGGCTTCCTCAGTGATCTTTATCTTCTCTTGTTCAGCCCTTATTCGAAGTATTTCCTTAATGCTTTCAGCATCATACTCTTGAGTTGCAATGATGACTGACCTATCGATGAGGTCTAGTGGGAAGCCCATTGGGCTCTTAACGTCTGTCCCCCTTATGGTTGTTACTCCCCTATTTGTGGCCAGTATTATTATTGGAACTAACTCGCTTTCGATGGCTCTGCCTAGAAAACTGAAGGCTTCAAGATCTAGTAGGTGGGAATCATCAATGAAGAGGACGCCTGGATGGATGAAGGCTTTTCCTTCATCAACCAGCTCTTTAACCTGCTTGTCTACAGCAGCCCTCACTTCTGGACCGATCTCTTTTGTCTCTGACCCACCGAAAAATAGGGAGAATAGCCCTCCACCCATCCTGCTTCTAGCGTTTATCTCATCTATATCTGCAAGGGTTAACGTATAGACGAACTCTTTTTCCTTCAAGACTTTACCTGTGGGTCTAGGAACCTTCTTTCTAGTATCTATCTCGTAGGTTCTACCCTTAGTGCTCTCGAGGCTTAGACCTAAATTCACCACTCTACCGCTCTCAGCGTCTATCTGCACCACGCTGCCCTCAGTTATCCCCTCCTGAATTATTTGCTGAGCTATCGTGGCACCAGCCTCAATAGTCTTATCTTCCTCAGTAGTCTTCAGGGTTAATCTGACACTTTCAGGTATCTTCTGGTAGGGGTTGTAGGGATGAGGAGCAGTGTTGATGTGGACGCTTGTTACTTCCCCTTCGTAAACCTTTCTCATCTCATGTATCTCGACGCCTATGCATTTCCTTATAGCTTCAATCAAAATCTCCGTCTTCTTACGCTCGCTACTATAGATCTCACTTCCACTGATCTGAATGAATGGAACGTTAGGTCCAAGCTCCCTTGATATGGCAACCGCTATCGCTGTCTTCCCTGTTCCTGGCGGACCAGCAAGAATAACTGTCTTACCGCTAAGTTTCCCTTCCTTAATCATTTGAACAACTAAGCCAGCTGCTTCCCTAGCCTTCTCTTGACCCACCATTCCATCCTTAATCTTTACTGCTCTGAGCTTCTCATCTAAACCTAAACCTTTAATGTGAGTGTGAGCACCAATACGCTCAAAAAAAGTTGGTCTTTTAGGCACCTCCCTTATGGTTGCCATGGAGATCCCTTTAGAATTCCTCTTCTTCTTTCTCTTCTCCCTCTCCGCCCTTTCCTTTCTCTTCTTCCTTAGGCTTGGATGCAGCTATCACGTCATCAATTCTCAGTATCATTGAGGCTGCTTCAGTCGCTGACTTTATAGCTTGCTCCTTAACCTTTACAGGCTCCACAACCCCAAGCTCATACATATTCTCAACTTCGCCAGTGAAGACGTTCACTCCCATGTAGGCGCCGTCAGCTTTCTCGTGTCCCGCTCTCAAATTGACCATGACATCGATCGGGTCGTGACCGCCATTCTCAGCCAATGTCTTGGGAATTACCTCTACAGCATCCGCGAAAGCCTCAATCGCCAATTGCTCTCTACCGCCTACCTTAGTTGCGTAGTCCCGTAGTTCTTTAGCTACCTCAGCTTCAGCGGCTCCGCCACCAGCAACTATTACTGGCTTCTCAATTATGTCCTTCACAACTGACAACGCATCCTTTAGCGCTCTCTCTGCTTCATCGACCATTCTCTCTAAGCCTGCCCTTATGAGTATGCTTACAGACTTAGGATTCTTGCATTCCTCTATGAAGACCATCTTGTCCTCACCGATCTTCCTCTCCTCAACAAGCCCTGCATAGCCTAGATCATCTGGATCTAGATCCTCAAGGTTGTTAACGACCCTGCCTCCAGTGGCTCTAGCTATCTTGTTCATGTCAGACTCTTTGACTCGTCTAACCGCGAGTATTCCTTCCTTAGCTAGGAAGTGCTGAGCAAGATCATCAATACCCTTCTGGCACATCACAACATTAGCTCCAGCAGCCTTTATCTTCTCAACCATATCTTTGAGGATCTTAGCTTCCTGATCGAGGAAAGCCTTCATCTGTGAGGGATCTCTGATTCTGATTTCAGCGTCAAACTCTGTCTTCTCAACCTCCAAAGGCGCATTTATCAGGGCGATCCTGGCGTTTTCTATGCGTTTAGGCATTCCAGTGTGAACAACTTCCTTATCAACAACCATTCCTTTCACTAGTTGCGTGTCCAGTAGACTCTTACCTTCCTTCTTCATTATCTGTATGTGGTCGATATCAACGACTTTCTCGCCTCCACGCTCCTCCACTATCTGTTTCACAGCATCTATAGCGATCTCAGCTAGATGATCATAAGCCACCTTAACAGCTTTACTTCCCATACTTGTTAGAGCCGCATTCTTCAGCACTTCACGATTTTCCTCATCAACCTTGATTCCTATCTTATTCAGAGTCTCTATAGCCTTCTCGGCAGCCTTCCTGTATCCACTCACTATTATGGTTGGGTGTATATTCTGGTCAAGCAGTTCCTCAGCCTTCTTTAAGAGCTCGCCTGCTAGAACTACGGCGGTGGTTGTTCCGTCACCAACCTCATCATCCTGA
>CAZHYI010000134.1:0-4058 GCA_964536595.1 uncultured Candidatus Bathyarchaeia archaeon | reverse complement strand
TATTCTAAAATGTCACTCAACTTTTATAGAGAGTTGAATTTATAACAAAATTAAGGCGTAAATTATAGACCCCCCTATATTTTTTCAAGATTGAAAATACTGTCTCCTCAGTAAGATTAAATTGTGAGTAAAATAAGGAGAATTAATGGCTGAAAGTGAAGAGTTAGTATGGCATGATTTTCTTTAAGATTTTTCTGACGAATACTGCTGAAACCGTCTAATCAAGATAGAATCTCTAGAATCTCATTTATTCTGTCGATTCGGTAGTCAGGTTTCTCTCCTAACAGCTCTATGGGGCTCTCAACCCAATCATTGGGGGAACTTATCTCTCCCTTTATCCAAATCGTATGCATACCTAACTTTTTAGGCCAATATATGTCTGTTGCTAACCTATCTCCCACCACAAAAAACTCTTTGGGTTTAGATGCTGGAAATAGCGACAGAAGAGTCTCCCAGAATCCTCTTTCACTCTTAAGGAAACCAACCTCAGATGAGTACAGCTCAACCTCAAAGTATCTACTGAGACCGAACCTCTTAACGACTTCCTTAGCGACTCCTGTAGTGTCTGAACACAAGATTAATCGATATCTTCCATACAGTGCATTGAGAGTCTCTATGGCTCCCTCCCTCAACTTAACCTTTGAAGCATAAATCTGAAACGCTTTCTTCTTAACCTCACTATAGTCTTCAGCTATGAAGACCTTCGAGATCAATCTTTCAAAACTAACCCTCCCCTTCGCAACTTCCCTTAAATCATCCAAAGTTATACTTTCACCCTCAATCCTCTTCAACTGTAAATTCTTCTCCAAAACGGATTCCCAGGAGGGGTACTCCCCAACCACAAGTGTGCCATTTAAATCAAACACTACTTTTACTGACCCATCAACCATGCGAAGCCCAGCCCACTCAACATTTATTGTGAATAACTTAAGAGGTGAATTTACCTTTCAACCTCAAAAGCTAACGTAACTACAGCCCGGTACTCCCTTATTTTTCCGTTCTCAACAACACCGATAAATCGGTCCACATAAAGCCTCTTAATATGCCTCACAGTTTTATTTGCCTCTTCAAGGGCATTTTCAACAGCTTCCTGCCAACCGTTAGGCGACTCACCAATCAACTTTATAAGCTTAGTAACCAAAACCTTTCTCTCCATAAAGTTTCTCTTACACGCTCATTGAGTTATTATACTTCCTATAAGATTTAAAGGTGTTTGTTGAGGAGGAATCCGGCTCCGTTTCTTCGCAATTAGACTTCTCAATATCCTCCTTTATTAGCTGTAACAATGAATTGAACATCTTCATATCCGAAACGTTCACTATGGGTATATGCGTCCCCTTATCAACCTCAAATATTCTATAGTATCTAGGGAAACTTGCGTAACACACGTGAGTTATAGTGAACTCTCCACTTTCAATCTCCCTCTCGAAGGATCTCTCATAAACCTCAGCACATAACAAGTATCCATCTATCCAGAACAGGCGATTCACACCATAAGTTGCTGCACACCAAGCTAAATTCTCAACGGATCTCCTATCCATCCCCAGAACCTTCAGTCTTTTCGTTGGAATATAGGATACTTCCATGTTCCTCTCCAACCATTTGAAGTATTGAAATGTGATGAACTGAGCTATTACCAGATAGAAAAACTCATAAATTTAACTCTAACTATTTAAATCTACACTTTTCAGCTACATTGATAAGACATAAGGCAGGATCACTAACAGGTTATTTATCATGCCTAAATATGGAGCCAAAGATATAATATCAATACTTAATTGCCAAAATCTGCCTTTTGGCAAGGTCTTTTTAAGTAGAGTTATGGAGCCCCAAAAAATTATCAAAGCATTTATTGGGCTATAGTTGGGGTGTCTCTCAACAAAACCTAAAGATAACCCCACCACTGAAGTTAAATAATCCATTATTATTCCGATCAGTGATATGATGAAGGGGAATAACTCCTTAACCTTGATCATATAGTAATACTATATGTAAATCATATATTTAAAATCTATATTTTCTGATAGTGTTTCTTCAGCCTTTTCGGAAATAATATATACCTCCATTAGAGAAAAGTTAGAAACTGTCTAAGGGATGAAGAGGAATGAGTGAACCCTTAATCTTTATAGACGGTAAATTTTACCCAAAATCGGAAGCCAAAGTATCTGTGTATGACCACGGTTTCCTGTATGGTGACGGTGTGTTTGAGGGTATACGGGTCTACGATGGAGTGATCTTTAAGCTTGAGGAGCACCTAGATAGACTATTCTCATCAGCCAAGTCTATAATGCTCAATATACCCATGAGTAAGGAGGAGCTGAAAGCGGCAATAATTGAAACATTAAGGAAGAATGGCTTAAGAAATGCTTACATAAGGCTTGTTGTAACTAGGGGGATCGGTGATTTAGGGCTGGATCCGAGGAAATGCTCTAACCCTTCTGTCATTATAATAGCGGAACCTATGATAGTTCTGCATGGCGAGAAGGTTAAGGAGGAGGGAATCACAGCCATAATCTCTTGGGTTAGGAGGGATCCGATAGACGCTACTTCCCATGAGATCAAAACATTGAACTATATGAATAGTATCTTAGCCAAGATAGAAGCGAACATCTGTGGAGTCGACGAAGCTATCTGTTTAGATACGAAGGGCTATGTTTCTGAGGGAGCGGCTGAAAACCTCTTCATAATTAAGAATGGCAAAATATATACTCCTCCAATAGCGACTGGAGCGCTAGCTGGCATAACTAGAAACGTCATCATCGAGTTAGCTACGAGGTTAGGGTATAATGTTGTGGAAAAGAACATAACGCCTAACGAGCTGTTCAATGCTGATGAGGTCTTCATGACGGGTACAGCTGCTGAGATAGTGCCTGTAAAAGAGATTAACGGAAGAGTTATAGGTGAAGGTAAGGCTGGCCCAATCACTAAGCATCTTAGAGAAGAATTCAACAAGCTCGTTAGGAGTAGGGAGGAAGGCGTACCTATCGATTAGGGAAGCGCCTTATCTTATTATTTAAGCGAAAGGATAAATTCCTATTTTTCTTAATCTCTCTTCTAGAGTGTGGTTGTAATGGTAGAGATAGCTATCATAGCGGACGATTTAACAGGAGCGTGCGACACTGCAGTACAGTTCAGTAAGAGGGGACTAAGCACTATTGTGGTCAGTGACTTAGAGGAGTTGAATGATGCTGCGTGTAAGGTTGATGTTGTGGTAATTAATACTGAAAGTAGGGAGTGTAATCCAGAAGTGGCCTATGAGCGGGTGAGTGCAGTATGCAACTCCCTAAAGAGGTTGCAAATTCATTCTTTATATAAAAAATTGGATTCTACTTTGAAGGGAAACATAGGGTCAGAGATTGACGCTCTCATAGATCAGTATGGATTTGAAGCAGTTATCCTCTCACCGGCGTTTCCAGAGCAAGGCAGAGAGACCATAGGAAGTTATCAATTGGTTTATGGTGAAGTCTCAGAAGGGAGAGCGATTAATGTTCAAGCTAAACTTATCAGTCAAAGTAAGTATGAGGTTGGGCATGTTGGGGTTGAGAGGGTTAGGGAGGGGTTTGATTCCCTAGATAGGGCGGTTAAGGAGAAGGTTAAGGATGGATGTAAAATAGTGGTGGTGGATGCGTTGAGTAGGGGGGATTTAAACTCTATAGCAAAAATTATTCATCGAAATCACCCTTCTTGGCTGCCGTGTGGCTCAGCTGGTTTAGCAGGTGAAGTTTGCAGGGCCTATGGCTTGATTAGGGAGCGGGCTGTCCTTCTCGTTTCTGGAAGTATAAGTAAGGTTTCTATGAGGCAACTCTCATATTTGGAGAAGCGATTAAAGGTTCGAGTTATGAAGCTCGATTTAAGCTCTATCCTTCCTGGTGGTGAAGCTATGAAGAATGAGATTAAGAGAGTATCAGATGAAGCTTCAAGCTTTATCCGTAGTGGGGAAGATGTTTTGGTAACCTCTGCATTTTCGGAGGATGATGTTGAAGAGGCGTTCTCATTGGGTGAGAAGTTAGGGTTAAGTAGAGAGGTTGTGGCTTATAGGTTGAGTGAAGCGTTGGGAG
>CAZHYI010000133.1:0-4059 GCA_964536595.1 uncultured Candidatus Bathyarchaeia archaeon | reverse complement strand
TTCTCTCAACTTAAGCCTCTCACTAACAGAAATCCCATCCCGTTCGAGGTCTATCATCCATCTATCAGCCATAGCCTCAGCAAGCTTAACTTTAGTTTCAAAATCTTCAATGATGATAAACCGCCAAGGCTGAGAGTTGTGAGCTGACGGGGCCCATATGGCAGCTTCAATTAAACATTTAATCATTTTGATCTCGACTTTTTTCCGCTTATAAATCCTGATGCTTCTCCTTCCTTTCAGAATATTAAATAGATCTTTAGGGGATGCCATAGCTCTTTAACACCAGAATCCCAGTTAATGGAATCATAAGTTCTGCTGATATTTAACATTTAAACAGAGAGTAAAGTAAGCCTAAAACTTAATCTTGTTTAGAGGTTTGTCCCCACCTTTCAATCTTAATACTGTAGCTTACAGCCCTAGCCAGAATATATCCAACAGGAATAGTGTATAATGCTAGGGTGGCGTTAAAGAATCCTATTATTGGAAGCATCATCACTATCACTTCTTCAGGTATCTCAAAACCTATCGGGTAGGGATACTTTAAGAAAACCCAGTTCACAATAGTCATAACTAACACTCTAGATAGGATGCCAAGAACTGTATATGACAGGGTAACGATAGCTTCACCCTTAAAGCTTGAAACTTTACCTATAAACTTGTGCGCAACATAAATACCCAGCAGCATCCCTAGGATTGCTGCAAGGTTATAAAGTGGCCCTACTGGCAGAGCTCCTGGAAACCAGATAAGTAACACAATAGTGTTGATGATGGATATGTACAGTCCTATTAGAGGGCCATAGAGAAGGAAGGCTGTGACTATCGGTATTTCCCAGATTTGGTAGTATAAGAAAGGCGCATATGGAGCAGGAATTTTAAATGGTGATAAATTAAGCGCAACAGTGAGCGCTGCGAATACGGCAACCGTAGCTACAGTTCTAGTGTTCACTTCAAATCACTCCATTAAAGAATTCGCAATTAGATCGGATCTTATTTAAGAGTTATTACTTAAAAATGAGTTAAAAATAATTTTAAACGTTATATTGCTTCATGCGTTTAACTTAAGTATGACTTTAACTTGAGCATAGAGGGATAGCGTACGATTGTTTGAGGAGGAAGCTAATGAGAATATTAGTAACTTCAGCTTGGCCATACATTAATCATGTACCTCATATAGGAAACATTATAGGTTCCGTACTTTCAGCTGATGTAATAGCAAGATACTACAGACTTAAGGGTGATGAAGTACTCTTTGTGAGCGGTTCTGATGAGCATGGAACCCCAATTGAGGTTGAAGCTTTAAAGTTAAAGGTAAAACCGAAGGTTCTTACGGACATCAATCATGAGAAGGTTTCAAAGCTTTTTAAGGAGTGGGGAATATCCTTCGATAACTATACCAGAACTGAAAGTGAAACACATAAAAAATTCGTTAGATCTCTCCTAATGAAGATCTATAAAAACGGGTATATATTCACAAAGGAGACTGAACTTCCATTCTGCCCCAAAGAGAAGAGATTTCTACCTGATCGATTTGTTGAGGGAATATGCCCTCACTGCGGTTATGATAGAGCAAGAGGTGATCAATGTGAACATTGCGGACGCTTGTTAGAGCCTCAAAAACTTGTTGATGTGCGATGTGCAATTTGTGGAGCGAAACCCATAATCAAGAAGACTAAACACTGGTATTTCGATATGCCGAAATTCTCAGAGAAACTGTACCATTATATCTCTAAGAATCCAAATCTTCCAGACAACGCTAAAAACTTCAGCCTAAAAATCCTAAAGGAAGGATTAAAGGCTAGACCCATAACGAGGGATGTAGAGTGGGGAATACCTGCGCCATTCCCAGGAGCTGAGAATAAGACCATTTATGTATGGGTTGAAGCAGTCTTAGGTTACATATCCGCAACGATAGAGTACTTTAAGGGTAAAGATGAAGATAAATGGAAGGACTTTTGGTTCAATAAAGATACTAAAACGCTGTATTTTATAGGTAAAGACAACATTCCCTTCCACACATTAATGTTACCTTCCCTACTCATGGCTACCCATGAAGATTATGTCCTTCCATGGAGCGTAAGCTCAACAGAATTCCTACTATTTGAAGGAGAAAAATTCTCAAAAAGCAGAAGAATAGGCGTCTGGATAGACGAGGCAATAAAACTATTTCCAGTTGATTATTGGAGATACGTTCTTCTCTCTATACGGCCAGAACTAAAAGACACTAATTTCACTTGGAGCATCTTCAAGGAAAAAGTAAACGCGGATCTTAACGACACCATAGGAAACTTCATCCATAGAACAATCTCATTCATAAATAGAAACTTCGAAAGTAGAGTTCCTAAACCTTCAAAACTAAATTCGGAAGATAGGAGACTTCTAAATCTAATAGGTGAAACAGTAAAGAATGTTGAAGTTGATCTGGAGAAATTTAAGATTCAATCGGCATTAAGAAGAATAGTTTCTTTGGCTCAAGCTGGTAATAGATATCTTAATTTAAATGAACCTTGGAAAACTATAGTTAAGGATCCGGAAAGATGCGCTAACACTCTTTACGTATCAATACAGTTAGTGAAGGCGTTAGCTGTAATTCTAAAACCTTTCATACCAGTAACAGCCGATGAATTATGGAGACTCTTGAATTTGGGAGAGAGCATAAATAATGGGATGTGGAATGAAGCCTTAAAACCGTTGCCTCCAGAACATAAATTAAATAAAGCGAAAATTCTCTTTCATAAGATCGAAATTGAAGAGGAAAAGATTAAGAGGATGGTTGAGAAATTGAGAAAAAAGAAAGAACTGATATCTATAGAGGAGTTTAAGAAGCTAGATCTTAGGATAGGTAAAATAGTAGATGCGGAACGTGTCTCAGGATCTAAGAAGTTATTGAAGCTGATCATTGATATTGGTGGTGGAGAACTTAAACAGGCGGTTGCTGGGATGGCTGAGCAGTATAGTCCAGAAGAGCTGAAAGGTAAAAGCGTAGCTGTGTTAACTAATCTGGTGCCTAAGAAGCTCTTTGGAGTGAACTCAGAGGTTATGATTCTCGCTTCACAGGAGGGAGAGAAGGTCTCTCTTCTCGTACCTGATAGAGAAGTAACTGCTGGAAGTAAAATCTTGTGAATGAGATGCCTTTAAAGATAGATTTACATGTTCACACTTGCTATTCATACGACTCAAACACATCTCTAAAAGAAGTACTGAAATACTCCAAATTTAGAGGCTTAAATGGAGTCGCAATAACCGATCATGGAACTGTGAAAGGAGCCTTAAAACTCCAGAGAATCTGTAAGAACACAGATTTCATAGTGATACCGGGGAGTGAAATAAAGATTATGGGCGGACATCTATTGGCTCTAAATATTGATGAAGACATAAACCCGAAAACTGAATTTATAGAAATAATAGAGAAAATTCATGAACTTGGTGGAATAGCTGTTCTTTCACATCCATTCAGTATATTTAAAGGGGCATCCAAAAAACTATTAACCTCAATCAGAATTTTCGACGCTATCGAAACAGTGAATGCTAGTGCGGTACCCTTCAATCTGTCAAGTTTCTTTGGAAGGAAATATGCCGCGACATATAGCATTCCAGAGACCGCTGGAAGTGACGCCCATACACCAGACATCATAGGATTAGCATATTCTATAATAGATGCAGAGTCAAGTAGCGAAAATATAATAGAGGCTGTAAGAAAAGGTAACACCAAAGTATATGGAAGAGGCGTACCTATCTATCTCAGAATAAAAAAATTCATAAAAAAACAATAAAAATAAAGAATCAATAATTTTGTGATATCAGCCGCCACGACGAGTGGAATACTCCCTACTCCATAGCTCCATTTTTATCATATCTCTAATCGCTACCCGAATAGCCTCAGCTCTATTTGGGTAATACTTCTCATTAACAAGGCGATCTAAAGCCTTAATATATAAATCCGGAAGATAGAGCGTGATCATCTTCATTATTACTCACCTCATTGAAAAACGTTCTAGTAATAAAAATTATAATTGTTTTTTAATATGTTATAAATATGAAATAAATATGTTGAGTCTTTTT
>CAZHYI010000132.1:0-4063 GCA_964536595.1 uncultured Candidatus Bathyarchaeia archaeon | reverse complement strand
TATTTAAATGGGGAAGTGAGAAACCGTGAGAAACATCAAACTATATGTCCTCTATCTCTGTTTCCTATCTATTTGGGGGATATTCCTTTCCTTTGGGCAGAGTGGGGATCATCAGTTGAAAAAAGCAATGTGTGGTCCGGAGAGCCTAAGTTTAGTATGTCAGATGCTGGGCGTGAAGGTAACAGCGGAGGAGATAGCTCATATGATTAACCTGACCGAGAAAGGAGCCTCCATGAAAGACCTGGCTGACGCTGCTCATAAGCTTGGATTAAAAGCTGTCGGTAGAAAGATTGATATCGCTGATCTAATGAAGATGAGGCATCCCGTGATCGCTCACATAAAGCCGGATCACTTTCTGGTTGTCGAACCTATATCCGACTCTAAACTACTTTTGTTTGAGAACACACTCGATAAAGGACCGATCGTAACAGCTGAGCAATTCCGAAATATCTGGGATGGATATGTGTTAGTTATATCACCTGGGAAAGTGGTCCAAGGCAACATCCCTAAAATTGAGATTGAAAACCCTGTGTATGACTTCGGGCAGGCAGGCCAGGAGCAGGTTATCAAGCATGATTTTACGATCAAGAACTTAGGGAAGAAGCCCCTTAAGATAGAAAAAATCTCACAATCTTGCACTTGCACAGCATCCCTGCTCTCCGATAAGGTTATACCACCTGGCGGGTCAACAAAGCTGCATGTGGAGTTTAACACCAAACACGCTCGCGGTAGGCAGACAGTATACGTCAGGGTTCATTCAAATGACCCCTACAGACGAGAGGTTTTCGCCACAATCACAGGGGTTGTCGCGGGAATCATACGTATTTCGCCGAACTTTCTCTACCTGGGTGATATCTATTTCGGTGAGAGAGTACATAGAGTGATAGAAGTTTACGATCCAGGACATGGAGAGTTAGAGGTAAAAAAAGCTTATTCATCCAATGCACTGATTAAAACGAAGGTCAATTCCATTCATGAAGGGGAATTAGTAGCAACGATTGATGTGATCGTTAATCCGGGATTTCCTTTGGGTGAAATCAAGGAGAAGATCTTCATCGAAACCAACGATAGGGAATATCCAAGATCGGAAGTCTTGATCAAAGGAAGAGTTATCGGTGATATCAAACTATATCCAAAGCAGCTTTTCTTCGGGTTTGTGAAAAGGGGAAGTGAAAGTAAGCAATCCGTCAGATTAATAAAACATGGCAGGTCGAATCTACGAATAGTAAAAATCAAGGGTGAAAGCAGGTTTATTCAGGTGAAGGTGATCGAGGTGGAACAGGGGAAAATATATGAGATAGAGGCAACATGCAGGGCGGAAAAACCTGGTGTGTTAAAAGATATCATTCAAGTCTATACCAATAGCTCCATCCAGCCTGAGCTTAAAATTCCGGTTTATGCCATTGTTCAATAATTTCAAATAGCTGGGAATGATGGAAAACTTGAAGTTGTGGTTTATATTGTTGTTCAATCTGCTTATTAGCATAATTTCAGGTGTGTTCCTCTTAAGTCAAAATGCTGATAAACTGGAAGGGAAATATCTTATAGGTCCAGATGCTTACAGGTATTATCGCCAAGCGCGTTTGATCGTAGAAGAAGGTGAACTTCCAAAGATAGATAAAATGCGACATTTCACTGAAGGTGTTGATATTAGTGTCAAACCGAAATTATTCCCTCAGCTTCTAGCATATGCCTACAAAATCGGACATCGTTTTATCCCAGATTTGTCCCTTCATCAAGTTGCAATTTACTATCCTGTTGTTATGTTTGTCCTTTTGAGTGTATGTTTGTTCCTACTTGCTCGAAGCTTATTCGGATATTGGGAGGCGATGTTCTCTATAATTTTTCTGCCGTTGATGCCGATGCTCAATCATGTATTCCATGTAGGTTATTCTGACACGGATGGATTAATACTTCTCCTTTTCACCTTAGGGATATACCAGTATTACCTTGCAACGGTATCACGCTCTTGGATAGGGAAAATTGCCTTTAGTATAACCTCAGGTGTAATGATAGGAACACTTGGTTTAACCTGGTTAGGAAATGGCATCTGCGCGTTAGTAATTTTAGAGATTATCGGTTTTCAAATCTGCCAAGATCGATTAACGAAGATGGGGTTGTTGACAGTTTCTCTATGGGCCATGACCATTCTGACTTTCTTGCTCATTCTAACTAAGGCATATATTTCTCATCCGACAGCTCCTTACTCAGTGTTAGCGATAGGCGTTCCGATTCTTAGCATATTACTCGTTATCTCATATAGATGTGTTGATCTGCTCTCAGATCGGTATTTGCTGAAAAAGAAATTGCCATTAGGATTTATCTCGCTATTTTGGACTGTTAGCATAGCTGTGGGGGGTATCAGTTTAATTCTCGGTGGAATCTCATGGTCTACCAAGATCGTGGAATTTATACTATATCCCTTTGGCAAGAACGCTGTGATGCAGTCCGTATCTGAATTGTCACCCCCTAGAATAGGTTCTTGGTGGTTTGGGTACGGAATTGTTGGAATACTAAGCATTATAGCTTTGATTGATCTCTTCTACCATTTATCTGGTTATAGTCGTGAACGCCTAATTGTTCTTTCAACGCTCACGCTGTTATTCGAAGGAACGTTAACAACACTGATATTTAAAGGTTACATTCCGACTTGGAAATATAGATCAACTACTCTCTTACTCGGATTATGGATTGTTTTATTTATCGCTTGCATGGCTTACATATTTTACGCTTGGCGCGAGAAACGGTTGATTCCACCGAATTATCTAATCGTTTTAAGCTGGTTTTTCGTAACCTTCCCCTTAGCCAATTCTGCTATACGATTCCATCTTCTTCTTTTCCCACTTATCGCTATATTAGCCGGTAAACAGAGTGCGCATTTCTTTAAAAGCTTGGAATTTGTGAGACCTCATTTGATCTTCATTTTATTCGTGAGCACCCTTTGGACATGGGTGATGTTGGAGTGGGGTGTAAACATTATAAATGTTAGATTCCATATAATGCTAGCTTTATTGATGTGTCTAGGATTTCTAGGTTATCTTCTGCAAGAGCTATTACTTTCCAGCTCCTATCCATCCAGGGTTAAAAGGGCTTTCTCATCTCTTTTCTTCTTCATAGTTTTAGGTGTAGGAATCGGCGGGACCCACGGTATCGGCTTAGCCCAAGGAGCTTGGGTGACCTCTGAAATTCATCTTCCAACACCAGCGGAACCTATACGGGAAGCTGTTGAATGGATGAAGGGGAATTTACCAAAACACTCTGTTATCTTAGCTCCTTGGGACCTTGGAAGTGTGATAGTAGAATTGGGAAGACAAGCAACTATAGTTGATGAAGAGCAAGATGTCAATCGCGTTCAGCAGATAGCTGAAATGGTGTTAACAGGTTCAGAACAACAAGCGTCTAAATTCCTTAAGGAATACAAAATCACCCATATCCTCCTAACTTTGAAGGATCTGGAATCATTGCGAGCAAATCTCAGAATTGCATTAGAACGATTCCCAAAGGAGAAATACAGCTTTCCTATCGTGCTTTCAGGAACTCGTAAATACGCATACTATGCAATGGAATTTGAAGACCCAGATGGGATCACCATACGTAATAGCGATTTAGTTGAGGATGATAATAGTGATAACTGTGAGATAGGTTACAGAATAATAAAAGTTTCCCTCCCTTTCATATGGGAGAACGAAGGCATATCAATCGACAAACCACCTCTCTGTACTGTCCAAACCTTGTTGGGTGAAAAACAAGTAAGTATTAAGGAAGTAATCATAAACGAGAAACAATGGTATTTCCCTGATGCTGGACTTAAAGGAACCCTCTGGATCATAGGAAAGTTTAGGCGAAAAGGACCTAATCGTATATTTGATATTTCCCATGCCTTTTATCTTACTTCTAACGCTCGGGACCTATTCCTTGTCAAATTATTCCTAGGCGAAAATAAGCGGTACAACCTGGTTTACTCGTCCAACGATACGATACTAGGCGTTAGAATATGGGAGGTTCGAGGAACTGCCGATCATGTCACACGGCGGATAAGAGCCCTAAGTTTAACTATGAGGGG
>CAZHYI010000131.1:0-4068 GCA_964536595.1 uncultured Candidatus Bathyarchaeia archaeon | reverse complement strand
CGGTGATTTTCTCGCTATTGGCGGTTTCGGTCATGTTAGGGTGCCTATGATACTTGTATATGAGATCATTAGGCAGAGGAAGAGGGATTTGACTTTAGAGGCAAGTCCCGGCGTACATGACTCTGACTTGCTGATAGGCTCGGGATGCGTAAGTAAGGTTGAGGCTGCCTACTGTTTTGGGCATGAGTTGAGAGGCCTTTCCCCTGCCTCTAGAAGGGCTGTTGAGTCCGGCAGATGTAAAGTAGTAGCGGAGAACAGCAATGCTGGTTTCCAATGGCGTTTCTTGGCAGCTATGATGGGGATTCCCTTCATACCTGCAAGGGTTCTTTTGGGAACTGAGACTCTGAAACGTAGCTCAGCGATTGTTGTTGAATGCCCCTTCAGCGGGAAACCCATAACTCTGCTTCCGGCATGCTATCCCGATGTAGCGTTGATCCATGTATCACGCTGCGATATTTACGGGAATGCGCAGATAGACGGCATATTAATTCAGGATTTGGAGCTTTCAAGGGCTTCCCGAAGGCTCATAATCTCCACAGAGGAAATAGTTGATGAGGAACGCATAAGGAGTGAGCCTTGGAGAACAGTTATACCATACTTCCTTGTTGATGCTGTGGTTGAGGCGCCTTACGGTTCACATCCATGCCAGATGCCCTTCCAGTATTATTTTGATGAGGAACATATAGGTGAGTGGCTGACTCTCTCAAGGACTGATGAGGGAATTGAGGAGTACTTAAATAAGTATATTTATGGCGTGGAGGATTTCAGTGAATATCTTCAACTTATAGGTGGAGAGGAGAAGCTTCAGTATCTGAGGGAAGTTGAGGCTCTTAAGCGTTCAGCTGATTTTCCGTGGGCTAGGAGGAGCAAAAAATGAAGAGGGAATACTCCAACACTGAACTTCTGATATGTATTGCAGCTAGGATGCTGGAGAATGGCAAATCAGTATTTGTGGGGACGGGGCTCCCGATGATAGCGGCTATGTTAGCCATGAGAACTCACGCTCCAGACCTCTTATTAGTCTTTGAGGCTGGTGGGATAGGTCCGAAAATACCTGCGTTACCCATATCTGTCGGTGATTCAAGAACCTTCTATAGAGCAGTAGCTGCCTCAAGCATGCATGACATAATGTCACTCTGCCAAAGCGGCTACATCGATTATGGGTTTCTGGGAGCGGCTCAGATAGACGCCTTCGGAAATATAAATACGACTGTGATTGGCGACTGGGAGCAACCGAAGGTTCGTCTTCCAGGAAGTGGAGGAGGGAATGATGTGGGTTCGCTGTGCCACAAAACGATTATCATCATGCGGCAGGATAAGAGGCGGTTCGTTGAGAAGCTAGATTTCATTACGACTGCGGGTTACCTTAATGGCCCCGGCGGTAGGGAGCGTTCTGGCTTGCCCAAAAGCAGTGGCCCTTACAGGGTGGTTACTCAATTGGGCGTATTCGGTTTTGATGATGATACTAAAAGGATGGTTCTGATTTCTAGGCATCCAGGCGTTAGTGTTGAGGAGATTAAGGCTAACAGTTGTTTCGAGATAATGGTTCCTGAAAGGGTTGAGGTGAGTGAGCCTCCCACGGTTGAGGAGCGATCCATCCTTAGGGAGATAGATCCTAAGGGAATAGTTATAAGTAAATAGTTGCTGAAAGGCGTTTGATGAAGGAGTGTTGGTGAAGTGAGCATTCTGATTACTGGAGGAACCGGTTTCATAGGTTTACGCTTAGCAAGGGAACTCGTTAAACTCGGTGAGGAAGTGATTCTCTTTGATATATCGCCTAAATATGATGTGTTGGGTGATCTGGAGGGTAAAGTGAAGGTTGTTCGTGGAGACCTGGCTGTGTTGTCTTGCGTGTTGGATGTTGTGAAGAATCATGGTGTGGATGAGATCTTTCATTTGGGGGCTGTGCTTTCAGCTGCTGCTGAGAGTATGGGTCCGATGGCTACTTTTGGAGCTAACTTCTTAAGCACAGTGAATGTGTTTGAGGCTGCCAGAATATTCGGTGTTGATAAGGTTATTTTCACAAGTTCAATAGCTTCCTATGGTCTTGGGCTTGAGGTGCCTGTTAAGGAGGACGTGCCGCAGAGGCCTCAAACTACCTATGGTATATCGAAGGTTTTCGGTGAGCTTTGGGGTTTATATTACATGCGTAGATACGGGATCGACTTTAGGGCTGTTAGGTTCCCCTCTGTAGTTGGGGCTGGACGTGGGGCTGGTGGAGCGTCAGCCTATACGACTCTAATTATTCAGTACGCCGCTATGGGGAAGCCGTACGTGATTTATGTGGATGAGGATGCTCGGATACCTATACTATACTATAAGGATGCTGTTAGGGCCTTATTGACGCTGCGGGAGGCTATTGACCCTAAATCTAGGGTTTACAATATTGCCGGTATCTCTCCAACAGCCATCGAGATCGTTGAGGAGGTTAAGCGGCACATTCCTGATGCTGACTTAAAGTTTAAGCCGGATCCAGAGTTAGTTGCCATAGTGGATAGTTGGCCAGCTAGGCTTGATGACTCCAAAGCCAGAATGGAGCTGGGCTGGACGCTCCAGTACCCGTTGGATAAGTTGGTTCCAGACTTCATTAGGGAGGTTCGAGAAAACTTAAGTTAACCTCTTCCCTAAGTCAATTTTAGGTTGTTTTTATGGCGTAACCTATAGAGCCCCTCTATATTTTTAGTGTTGTTTTAGCGTGCATATTGACTTTCGTGATGTTTGTTTTTCAGCTGTTACTCATTGTAAAGTCTTAGTTTCGGGCTCATCACCAGAAAAATTTTTCTCAATTTTACCTCAGTTCGATTGTAACGTGTAATGATTGAGTGGATATGGCTCAACTAAAAAATTGGAGATAGATTTTGTTTTTTATTGGTTTCACTCTTTTTCTTCTAGTGCTATGGCTCTTATCCATGAGGAATCCATGTTTCTAACTCTTAATGGTAAACCTATGAAGAAGAAGCGTTTCTTTTTGAGTTGATCCAGATTTGCTAGTCTCTCAATGATCGGTATGTCATTCTTCAAGAGATTGTCATGGGTCGCCATCAACTCATTGCTCCACTCAACCTGTATTGAGTTGTCCACGCCTAACATCTTAATCTTCTTCTCAGCCATCCATTTAGCAGCTTCAGGAGTTATCTTCGGTCTATCATCCCCCTTATATGGGCTCCAAAGTAAGACTATGTCTCCCTCCTTAACTCCCGCCTTCTCAAGATCCTCAGGCGTTAATGGTTCACCAGGCTTCTTGTAGTCGAGCTTCACCCCTACAGCTTCTCCGAGGAAAATATCGATTGGAAGTGAAGCTCCGTCCTTCCCGCCCCTAACATAATGCGCTGGGAACTCCACATGTGTTCCGATATGTGTCTCAGTCTCCACCCAATTCATGAATGTTCTGTCCGGGGCATAAATGAACTCCCTGATCTCGAACCTCCTAACTTCTGAGCCATGCACATACTCCCCGTTAACTTTTAGGGTTCCAGGCACAATCTCTTCGGATAGATCGACAATACGGTACTTCTTAAGGTCCAACATGATTCTCCCTCACAAAGAATTTGTAAGGAGCTGACTTAAGAAATCTTCCCTTATAACAGAAATTAAACCCTTAACGCTTACCATTAAATAAGAAGCATTTAAAGTAATTTCTGTAACATACCGGTGGGCAGGAAAGGCCGTCCAACTCACAGATCCTTGACTCTGAAAGGTCTGGGTCAACCCTAGCGTAGGGGCACACCTCATCCTTCAATATGAAATCCCCGTCATCCTTCTATACATTCAAAAGATAAAGCTATCGGATCTCCATGCAAAATTATAGAGTGCATGAAAATACGAGTTACATGGAGCGTAAGCTACCTTTATCTATCTTTATTGGGTATCTTCCATACTTAAGGCATGTCTCGAATAGTGTAACAACATTCTCTAGTGGTGTATTGTAGAGCACTCTATGGCTCGTTCCATAAATGAAGCCTCCTCCAGGAGCCAAATTCACAATCGCTCTGAGAACCTCCCTCTTAACCTCGTCTACTGTCCCGTAAGGCAGAGTCCTCTGAACTGAACATCCAGTGTGAATAGTCA
>CAZHYI010000130.1:0-4077 GCA_964536595.1 uncultured Candidatus Bathyarchaeia archaeon | reverse complement strand
GAGCATATTCCGTCGCAATCCCCATGGGTAAGTATCCAGGTGCCCAACTCAGCTCCACATTCACAGTTTTTATCTTCTGGTGAAATGCCACTCAGCTATTCTTCCACCTAAACTCCAGTACTCCTGCTGGAAGGACACTAACGGATTGAATTTTGCTGGGTCAAGCCCACTCTCAGATTCGTCCAGCCTATCCCGGTCTATATGGATAAACTGTACTTCACCCAACACAAGCTCATAGCTGCCGCAATCAACACTTTTCCATAATGTGCACTCATAATTCACTGGGCACTCAACAATATAGGGCGACTTAACCTTAACGCTTCTACCAGGAGTCAACTTCCCCTCAACAAACTTATTTACATGTCTCCCAGAGACTGAGCCGCACCAATCGGTTATACGGGCTTGATCCTTAGATGGCACATTGACCACGAAGTCCCCAGTCTCCTTTATCAACCTAAGTGAGTATTGATTCACACCTATAGCTAGACTGATCAGGGGTGGACTTGCAGACGCAACACCACAGGCAGCTATAGTTATTATGTTCGGCACGCCAGATTCACCTACACAACTCACCATTACTGTTGTTGCTGGGAGAGCCCATAGATGCCGGTAAGAGTAAGGGAAAACCTTCTTCACATCACCACTCAACAATACATCACCAAGTTGCTATTTTGGCTGAATCAATATAAAAGGTCAATTGAAACATCTGCATAACTCTTTAGTTAGGATCAAAAATTTTAATAGCTTAATGAGCCTTTAACCAGATGTGTATTTTGAGCCTTAAATTTGAGGAGTAGGGTATGGAGGAAGTTAAGAAGAGGGTTGGTAGGGTTACGCATTACTACACCAAGATAAGCGTATGCATCGTGGAGTTGGAGGATGAACTTAGAGTGGGCGATGAGATATCCATAGAGGGAACAACAACAAACTTCAGACAGACTGTTGAATCGATGGAGATTGAGCATAGGAAGGTTGAGGTAGCGAAGGCTGGAGACTCGGTGGGAATAAAGGTTAAGGAGCGAGCTAGAGAGGGCGACATAGTCTACAAAATACTGAAGTAGACTTACAGCATCACATTTCTGGTTCTTCACTTCCCCTCTAGCGTAAGCTATACCCATTAAACGGATCGAAGTGGGAGAATTTAAAAGCTAATTTCCAATTAAGATTGAACGGTGCATATTTATGGGTGTTTGGGAGGGCTGTCTAAAGGCGGCTAGGCATGAAAAACCTGAAAGAATACCTGTTGTCTTATGGAGTTACGGATTGGTTCTCAAGAGGTTCTCAGGAGTAACAGAGTATGAGTATTACCAGAATGTGAAGCTTCAGCTTGAGGCTAAAGTCGCCTTCCAGAAGAGGTTCCCCAACATACTCAACTTGCATATGTTCCCGGAGTACTGTGAACATCACGGTCCAATACCCACAGCCTTCGGCGCTGCACTCGCATGGATGGAGGATGCTCCTCCATGGATTAAGGATTACCCAATTAAAGCTCCTGAGGATGTTGATAGGCTCGTTGAGTCGGGAATTCCGGATCCCCATGAGGTTGGAGTTACAAGTGAGATGCTTAGGCGATACCAGTACTTCTATGACTGGTTCCCAAGAGAATTGAGAGAGGAATATAGCTACATTGATGGGTGGATCTATCCGGGTGAGTGTATTGAGGGAGCTGCCTTAACCATGGGTTACGACAAGTTTCTTGTGTGGCTACGCCGTTATCCAGATGTAATTCATAAGTGGCTTAAACTCTCAACAGACTTCCTACTGAAGTACTGTGAAGCGATAGAGAATATTGTCGGTAAATGCAGAGTTTTCGTGCTTGCTGACCATATGGCGTCAATGGTTGGTAAAGAACTGTTCAGTGAGTTTATACTCCCCTACCTGAACAAGATCCTGAAGAAGTATAGTGGCGCTTTAAGGGTTTGGCATAATGAGGGAAGCGTCAGCCACATGTTGAGGGAGATAGACAAGATAGAGGCTGAGGTCTGGCATTTCGGTTCCTCAGATGATCCAGCCCAGTGTAAAGCTGAAACACACTTCTGCCTAATGGGTAACTTGTATCCACCATGGTTCGTTGAGTCCAAACCAAACGATGTAGTTAGGGAGTGCGAAAAGATAATACGGAAGACTGATGGGGATAGGCTCTGGCTCTCAACGGGTGGAGGTTTAGCTCCAGCAACCCCCTTCAGGAATATAGATGCTATGGTTATGGCTGCAGAGAGATACGCTTAGCCTCTACGCTTCATGTCGGTCTACCGATCAGAATGTTATGTTTGTTACCTACCACTCTAACCTTCAATCTTGCGCCAATAGATATTTCTTCAGCATCCACAACAGTCAATGCTCTATCCCCCCTCTCAGTAACAGCGAGCTTCTCATTCCTCAACCATCCAGGAGCAACGACCTCCACACCAATCTTCTCAAACCTCCTGTAAGGCACTGGAAGCATCTCTCTGCTATGAATCCCGAAGTCCTCCGGACTCAAAACAAGCTTCAAGCCGAAACTTTCCTCCCAGATCTTGAGTTGATTATAGAAGCTCCTCCAAGACATCGCCTCCACTCCTCTAGGTCTTCTTCCATATTTATGTTGCTCATACTTCTGTATCCCCAGAGGGGGACAGTTCCTACCAGCCCCAACCCTCTTAGCTAAACTTATGATTTTAGGTATCTCGTAATCATTAAGCCTTGGAACCCAAACCGGGGCTAGGAGAACATCTATATTGGTGTTGGATAGGGCGTACTCAGCCAACTCAGCCACTCTATTAACGTCGTACCATTCAGTATCAGCAAGCCTCCTTGCAAGGCGACTGTTGAGGGCGTCTATTGATAGGTTCATCCGGTCTAGACCAGCTTCACCAAGCTCCTCAAGTAGTCTTTCACTCAACAATGAACCGTGAGTCTGCATCGATACGATCTCAACACCCTCTACATCCCTTAAGCCCTGAACGAGATCCACTATGTCCTTATAGGTTAATGGGTCACCCACAGTATCTATATGCGCCTCAATACCGTGTCTACCCTTGAATGCAACCAGCTTCTCGAACTCCTCAAGCATATACTCTAGAGGAACCACATACTCAACATTACGAAGCTTAGATTTTGGTCCAGCATTTGTTGAGCAGAATATGCAGGAGAGTGGACATGTGGATATGGGGCGGACTTGAATTAGGTTTGTTCCTCTATCTATAAGGCCGAATGCTATGCAACCTATAAGTGGTATGGGCCTCGAAATCTCGACGATTTCTCTACTCATCCATTAGATGGAAGCTGCAGAGAAGATATAAAACTACCCCTCTACTGCTTCAGCGTGTTTAACATACTACCTGTCCTGTAGCCTTCCAGATCCAGCGTGACGAACTTGAATCCTAACCGTTTAAGTTCACTTGCTATCTTATCCATAACCTCGATGTTTAGGAGTAATTTTCTCTCCTCCCTATCGACCTCTATTCTCGCTAATCCATTATGATCCCTCACTCGGAGCTGCTTTACTCCGCTGATCCGCTTGATTATCTGTTCAGCCCTCCCGACTCTGCTTAGTCTTTCCTTAGTGATTCTTTCACCGAAGGGTATGCGGGAGGCAAGGCAAGCTAAAGCGGGTTTATCATGGGTTGATAATCCCAGTCTCTTAGCTAACATGCGGATCTCCTCCTTCGTGATTTCATTTTCAGCCCAGGGACTATAGACGTTACTCCTCTCCCTAACAGCCTGGAAGCCTGGTCTGTGACCACTTAAGTCACTGAAGTTCGTTCCTTCAAAGATAGCTTTGAACCCTAACCTATCCGCTATGCTTTGTAGACGGTTAAATAGTCCCCTCTTGCAGTAGTAGCATCTGTTTTCAGGATTCCTAACGAAATCCTCATTAGATAATTCATCACTCTCCACAAGGATGTGTCTGATACCTATCTCCCTAGCCACTCTCTTAGCCTCCTCTATCTCCTCAGAAGGGTGAATCGGAGAGGTAGCTGTTACAGCTACAGCCTTCTCACCCAATAAATCATGGCATACCGCAGCAAGCGTTGAGCTGTCAACCCCGCCAGAGAAGGCGATTACTACGCCACCCTTCCCCTTCTCCAGTATGAA
>CAZHYI010000129.1:0-4090 GCA_964536595.1 uncultured Candidatus Bathyarchaeia archaeon | reverse complement strand
TAACAAAATAATTTTGAAAAAATTAAAAGAGCTAAAAGAAAAGAAGTCAAGATGAACCATCTTCCTTGAATACTTTTCGTCCTTTAACTATGTATCCCGTGTGTCCAGTCATTAAAGTTTGAGGTCTAGTCATCCCCCTTATCACCTGCATCCCCCTCATAAAACACTCGAACGCCTCTATATCTAAAAAACTGTGATTTCTCAAAGTCTCTACAGTCTTTATAACTTGTTCAATCGTAGGACTGAATGAGACAAATATTCCGCTACCTTTAAGTGCTAAATAAGCATGCTCAACCACTAACCACGGAGTCGGCATATCCAAAATAACAGCGTCTACATTTCTCTCGTCTATACCCTCACTAACATCTTTATTCTTCAATTCCACATACTCTAGAACCTTTGCTCGAAGCAAATTTTTTTCAGCGACTTTTAGATTCTCTAACTTGATGTCGTAACTATAAACTTTCCCTAGAGGCTTAACAAAATGGGCTAAAATGCTGGTAAGAGCACCAGTTCCTGTACCCGCCTCTACAACTCGACTTCCAGGGCCAATTCCACTATATATAACTATGAGTCCTAGATCTTTTGGATAAATTATTTGAGTTTTCCTTTGCATCTTAAATGCATAGTCTCTTGGTGTCGGATGAAAAACAAAAAACTTTACACCCAAATTACTTTCGACACTTTCACCATATTTTTTACCTATAAGAGCATCTAATTCAACATAACCCTTATGAGTGTGAAGTTTCACGCCTTTCTGTACCTTCACTAAAAATGTACTTTTACGCGAAAGATAGAGTAGAGCATCGTCCCCTTCTTTTATTGTGTCTTCCAATTTCCTTCACCAAATCTTGAAGAAAGCTTCAAGTTGGTAAAATTTAGTAAACAGTGATATTTATATCTAAAAAACATTAAAAGTATGATGTAGCTAGTAAAGAGAGAAAAGTTACTGAAAAACTCTCTGAGAAATTATTTACAGTATTTGGTGAAGTTGATGGCGAGACAGATCCCTAGGTATTACTTGCCCTTCGCGATTTTATCAGAGGATAGAAAGACGAGTTATACGAAAGATATGGAGCTAGCCACAATTTTTTGTATAGCGGAGATGGATAGAAAGAAAGGTGTAGATTTTATCTTGAGAAGATCCGCTGAAGAACTTAATTTTATAGTGGAGGCATTATACCCAATTTATCTAGCTCCAGAGAGAAACAGAACATTCATTTTTGACGGTTTCGGTTTTGTGTCTCATACATTTTCATATCATATTTTGCCAGATGTAGACACTTTCATTAATAGCCTAAAGCGAAATTCCAAAAACACTCAAACCTACTCAACTGTATTAATGCAATACATAGACTACTTTGATTCCTTTACAGGCATTGACGAAAGAGAAATTAAAGGTTTAATAACAGATCATGAATTTAACGTAACGATTTTCTATTTATTAGACAAAGCTCAAAAAATTACTAAACCTATATCAAACAAGATAATTTTATCACCTTCAATAAATGAAAAAGATGTTTACGAGTTAATCAATGATATAGCAAAGATCAGAAAAGACCTGCAAGATGATATTAAGAAACTTCAAAAAACCATGAGTTTACTTAACAAACTCACTGAAAAACATCTAGATAAAAAACAGAAGGAGATCAAAAACGTAGAAGCAAAGTATGAAGAAAGAATCTCAAAAACGAAAAAAACTGTTACAAAAAAAGTGGATAATATACAGCTTGGATTTAAGAAGAAAATTACTGCTTTTATGAAGAGATTCAATGCTGAACTTCAAAATATGCTTAAAGAGGAAATTAAGCTTCAGAAAAGATTGGAGGATTTATCAAAACAGGAGAAAAAGTATGAGGATGAAATAAAGGAGAAGAATGTGAAGGGTGAAGTAAAGAAGGTAAGAAACTTAATGAACGAATTAGCTAAAATTTCTCAACAACGTGAGGATGTAAAGAAAGAGCTGGAGGCGGTTAGAGAGAGAATAGATGCGATGAATAAAAGGAAGGACGCTGAGGTTTCCAAGCTTAATTTAGAGTGTAAAAGTATGGTTGAGAGCGTATTAAGCAAGGTGGACGAATTAGAGGCGGAGCGTAATGCAAAAATGAAGATGAGAGAAGACATAATACTTTCTTTACAGGAGCACACTGCCGTTATAACAGATAAAATCGATAAACTTTTAGATGCAAAGAAACGTGCCCTAGTGGAATTTGAGGAGTTAGGAATAAATAAAAAGTTAGGACGAATGAGGCTTGTTTATCTCCCACTATATATAATCTGTTTTAAAAGGAAGGGTGAAAGAAGGTACTCAGTTATTCCAATATCCACTATTCGAAGTATGAAGACATTAACGAGATTTAAAAGTCTAATTGGTTTATCAGGAATAAAGTCCATCCTTAAACCCTTCCAGAAAATTGAGGAATTAATAAATGAATTTTCCTTTTTACTCTCTTCAAATCCTGCATTTGAAACAGAAATTTTTGAGATGGGTGAGAAACTCAATCTCTTAAAAACAAATAAGAATAGGGAACTGATAAAGGATGGGCTTGCCAAATTGGAGGCTGAAGGTTGGTTTTCAGAGAGGGAGCTCTATGAACTAAAAAAGACTCTGGATAATCTAAAGTTCTAAATCATTGTTTCACTAAATCCAATAATTAAATAAGTGAATTTTTCTTTAAGAAAGATTGGTGTTGATAAAAATGAAGGTTGATCGACCCGACAGAGAATTGATTGAAAGAATCAAAAAGCTGCCGACAGCTTCGGTTTATACTGCTCTGTGGAAGCTTAATTATAGGAATATTTGGATGAAAGAAATAAAACCTATAACGGTGAAGGAAACCACTTTATGTGGACCGGCAATAACTTTGAGGTATGTACCCTTCCGAAGAGAGGAAGTGATAGACTACCGCGAATCTTCAGCTTTTAAGGCTATCGAGTCAATTAAGAAAGGAGATTTAATGGTTTGTGATGCTATAGGTTTCCCTGCGGGTGTTTTTGGTGACTGTATGGTTTTAGGTCTTAAAGAAAAAGGAGGAGTGGGACTAATCATAGATGGAGGGGTGAGAGATACACCCCAAATTAAAAAGCTAAATTTCCCCGTTTTCGCTAGGTACGTTACGCCAGCTCATACACATGGAAGAGTTATTCCGATAGAATTTAACTCAATAATCCAATGTGGCGGAGTTCAAGTTCGTCCAGGAGATGTGATTTTAGCTGATGCTGATGGGGTACTCTGTGTACCTAAAGAGGTATTGTTAGAAGTTATAGAGGAGGCGGAGAAAAGGGAGCTTTTAGATGAGGAATCCAGAAGAAGGATTCTTTCAGGTTTACCGATCTATGAATGTTACCCTCCAAGGGAGGAATGGTTAACCAAAAAATAAATGAGGTAATGTTTTATACACGGGTATATTTTCTTATGGTTTCAACTATAGATTTTCCTTTCTTTAATTCCTCAGCTTCTTTTCGCTCAATCTCATCTATTCTTAATGCTTCCTCTATAATCTCTTCAAGCTTCTCCTTTGGAATAACGACCACTCCATCATCATCGCCTACAATTACATCTCCAGGATGAACAATCACTCCTCCACAAACTATCGGCGTGTTAACCTTAACAGTAACTAATCTTCCCACAGAGGTTGAAGGCACTATACTTTTAGAAAAGATCTGGAACTTCATTTCTCTAATCTCTTTTAAATCTCGGACACCACCCTCAACAACAGCTCCACCTAAACCTCGCGCTTTAGCTGAAGTAGCCATAAGTCCACCCCATATACTGATGTCGCTTGCATCAATACTTACGCCTTTAACTATGATGTCGCCGGGACATGCATTATCCATAGCCTCTAAAGTCATCTCTACGCCTCCTCTGCCTACAGCCACAGTGTCCCATACAGTTATAGCTGGCCCCACCATCTTGACACCCTCCAGAACCGGTTTGATTCTGTGGGACATGAAACCTCTTATTCCAGTTCTATCTAAAGCGTCAGCCAAGGAGGCTGTAGGAATATCATATAATTTCCTTAATAATTTTTGAGAGGGTCTCTCAATCTCAAACATTTTCCTTCACACCTCTAAAAAAGTATCCTTATGG
>CAZHYI010000128.1:0-4094 GCA_964536595.1 uncultured Candidatus Bathyarchaeia archaeon | reverse complement strand
AAAGAATTAAAAAGATCAGAACGAAATTCTAAATCAAAATTCATTGGAGATTGAAGGATATGTCTTTCAAGGTTGAGGGTGTAATTCCACCTCACATAACGCCCTTCACTAAGGAGGGTGATCTAGACCTAGAGGCACTGAAAGATTGTGTGAACTTCTGGGTGGAGAGCGGCGTATCAGGCTTAACTCCTTGTGGGAGCAATGGTGAAGCTCCATACCTAACAAGAGAAGAGAGGATGAGGGTTATTGAAACCGTTCTGAATGAAGTGAAGGGACGGGTACCTGTGATTCCTGGGACTGGTGGAATAAGCACGAGGGAAACTATTCAGCTTACGAAGGACGCTGAGGATTTGGGTGTGGATGCCGCTCTCATCGTTACACCCTTCTACTACAAATATTCAGACCGTGAATTAATCGCTCATTACTCAAAGATTTTAGAGTCTGTTGATCTCCCGATTCTCCTATATAATGTCCCAAAATTCACAGGATTCTCAATCAAACCTGAAATTGTAGCGGAACTCGCCTCAGAATACAGTAATCTTATCGGTGTGAAGAATAGTAGTGGAGATATAGCGCAGCTATCTAAACTGATAAATCTGGTGGGTGATAAAATCTCCATAATGGCTGGAACCGCCGATATACTGCTCCCGACACTGCTTCTCGGAGGTAAGGGCGGCATAATAGCTGTAGCCATAGTCTTTCCAGAGCTATGCGTAAAGCTATACGAAACCTTTAAAGAGGGGAATCTCGTGAAGGCTTCGAAACTGCAACTTCAAATTTCAAGGATAAATGATATTCTGGTTAAAAGTCGTAACCAACTCTCCGCTATTAAGGCAGCGTTAAGATTTAGAGGTTTACCTGCAGGGTACCCTAGACTGCCGACATTAAATCTTGAGCCGAAGGATCTGAAGAAGCTGGAAATAGAGCTCTCCAGCGTTTCACAATTCCAAAAAGGGGATGTAGAGTTTTGGTCTTAATGTTGTAAGTTAGGCTTTACACGACTTTGTCTGGTAAAATCGACTTTACTAACTCAACATAATCATTAAACATTTTTTCTCTTTAAGAGGTTAAAGGTATATTTCTTTTCTCTGGTGAAGAAGATGATTCTTGTCGGGGAGAAGATTCCTCCCTTCTTCATTTCAACCTTCGTTACGTCTTAGTACGGTATCATAAAATTATCTTTATTCGCATTCAAGACCTCATCAATTGACACACCCTTCAGTTCATCCCCCTTCTTGCTGAGCCTCCGATTGTACAAAGTTAATCCCACAATGCCGAAGTAAAATGCCATGGTCGATCCTAATATTCCACCGATCTTTGCTGCGACTACGCCGTCAGAAGAGAAGACTAAAGCGTATTTCCGCAGAAGCCGTCCCTTTCCACGGCTTTCTGTAGGTCCAATTACCCCTAAAATCTCTCCACTCATTCTTAAGCACTTGACCTACAATATCTTTAAAGGTGATATTTTTCTTTTTTACATTACAATGTAAAATTCAAGTCCAACCATCAAATTCTTTCAATCCAACCCTTCTTCTTGAAGTTTCGCGGCATCATTCAGTTTTTCCTCAATAAAAAGGGCAAATAATTATCTTTTTAACATAGATTGTTAATTCATATTATATTTAAGTAGATAAAATTAAATGATCGATTAATTCCTATCAAAATATAGGTTTTTCAGTAGGGGACCGTCGGTGTGAGCAGCATCATAAAGAGGATGCAGAATCCACTGAGAAGAAGAATACTTGAGTTGCTTAAAGAGAATAAGGCTATGAGTGCTAGTGAATTAAAGAGAGAATTGAAGATTGCTACTGGAACACTATATTACCACATAGATGTGTTGGGTGATCTACTTGAGAGGGAAGGGAAACTCTTCAAGCTTAGCAAGAAGGGGATTAAAGCCTTAGGAATGACCTCCCCCCTCATCACTTCTGAACTGAAGGTAACCTCAATCTTACACGATAAACTCGTTATCGCCACATTTTCAATCTTAGGCTCTATAATAATGGGGATCTACTCCTACTTGGTGGTTGAGAATGGGTTGACTCCGCTCTTATGCATCGCCTTAATAGAGGGGAAAAGTACCCTACAATCTGTTATAATCCAGCTATTCATGCTTGTAGGGTTAATGTATATCCTATCCTTCATCTTCACAAGATGGTTGACAAAGGAATACCTCTTAGCGATTCCCTACCTCCTCTTCTCCCTAGCGGCTTATCCCCTCTACATACTCTTCCTGAAGAACATTTCAAATTCACTCCTAGCTATACCCATGTCCATCTTCGTAATTCTCAACTCAATCTTCCTCTCCAAAACAATCGGCATGAAGATTGAGAAGTCATTGGCGATAAATCTCACAATGGCTTATGTAGCGCTCTTCCGCAGTCTATTCCCTTGAGTGTCGAATAAATTCGACATTAAAGAATGTAGTTGTCGAATAAATTCGACTCTTCTCTCTCAAAATATCTAAAAATATAGACGGAAAAAGATTTTTAAGCTTAAAATGAGTTTATTTTTATTAAGTGAGGTTAAAATGTTGAGATCAAAAATCGTCTGGTTCACGGTTCTCGCATCAATTCTGGTCTTCCCAAGTATGGCTATGCAGGTCTCTGCGCAGAAATCCGAAGCAGTGATTTCAGAGGAGAATGGATGGAAGGTTATTAAGACTGATATAGTTACAGTGATGTTCCCTGCGGGAGGTAAGAAACCTATCTTTCTATGGTGGTATAATAAGGATAATCAAACAGTTAATGTTGTTGATTTTAGGGGTCTCTGGGAATACGCAGTCTTCAACTTCACTGAGCCACTAACCTTTAAGAGAAAGTATCAATTGAAGCCTGAACTGGTGAAAAGGGTCTTCATTGAGCCCCGTATGAAGGATCTTGAAAAACTGAAGGAGCTTCTAGCTCAACTCGGTCAAAACGTCACTTCACTACAGGATGTGCTCGGTAATCTAAGTATGTATATTGATGAAGCCTCCCAAATTATGCCCCTTGTCGAAGAGAACGTGGAAGAGTGTAAACAGTATTCCAAGGAGATCAGTGAGTACGCATCCATGATGCAAGAAAGCGTTCGCTCACTACTCGAAAATACCTCCTCCTCCCCCGACCTATTTTTTGAGTTTGAGCAGAACGCTTCGCTTCATGGGTGCGATGTTTCTAGACATACAAGGGGCATAATTTCCATGTTAACTTCAATGAATACTCTGATAAACTTCACGAGGGAAATCACACTAAACATCAGTAAAGAGGACGATGTAACTGTGATATTTTCACTAACCTCAGAATTAAATATTGAAAGGGAGAAAATATTCACGAAGTTATCTTCAATAAGGAAGGAGTTAAAGGAATTAATAGATTTTGTTGATGAATTTCGAGGTCCCGCCTCTCACTTGTTAAAGGAGATGCTGAAGGAACATTATATGGCTTTTAATGAGACGGCTGAATCGGTTGAGGGTACGCTACAGCACTTCGAGATATTAACCAGTAAGGTTGAGGCACTAAATTCCTCAATGCAAGAGAAGGCGTCGAGATGCAAGCAGCTTCTAAGCGTCCTGCAGAAATTCAATCAAACCCTAATTAAGATCGAGCAGAATATGATGATGGGTGGATATAAAGAGTGCTGGGATCCCGATTTGAAGAGTACCATTGAAAACTTAGTGAGTGTTGAAGGCGAATTTAGAAACTCAATTAATGTCCTCATCGATTTTACCAGTAAAGCTGAGTCCTCATCATCTCCTCAGGAGCTGTCGTCTATCATAGAGAACATCAAGAGTCATATTCAGCAGTTGCCTGAGTATCACATGCAACTTGCACAGGCATTGAAAATGGAGGAGAAGATCAAAGGCTGCCGCTCCAAATTAGAATCGCGGATGATGGATCTTCTGGAGTTGATTGGGGAGTGGAGGAAGACTTGGCATCCTCCCTACCTACCATTCCGTGCTTGTGAATGGAACTTAACTGAGATAGAACCCATCATACCTGAGGACGGGAAGGAGATAGGACTCTCATTCGCCTATGTCCTCAATAAGGTTCCCATTCCGCACTTCAAATTTGCAGAGAAAAACATCAGGATAAGGTGTAGATTCTACTATGTTC
>CAZHYI010000127.1:0-4137 GCA_964536595.1 uncultured Candidatus Bathyarchaeia archaeon | reverse complement strand
TAACGCCTCTCCTTGAGCTTCCTAAAGAAGTGAATCCCTACTTGAAAGATGGAATAAGAATTCAGGTTAAGCTGGAGTACTTAAATCCCAGTGGAAGCGGCAAAGATAGGCCAGTATCCTTCATGCTGTACTATTACAACGAGATCGGATTGCTAAACAAGGTAAAAAGAATCACCACAGCTGGATTCGGGAACTTCATTAAATCGCTATCCTTCCTCCTCCCACGTATAGGGTTCAATATTCAACTCGAATCTTTCATGGGGAACGCCCTCATAGAAGAGAATATTGAATTTGCACAGTTCCTCAAGAAGAACGGAGTCGTAATCCACACGTGTGAAGATGGGTACTGCCCCACAACAAACTCGGCTAGAGGTAAAGCGGTGACATGGGCCTACATTGAAGAGAAGGCTGACTTAAGCGGGGAGACTCTATTCCTTGATCAGCATGGCTACCATAAACCTGAGGATGGCCTCCTTAACGCTGCTGGGTACTACTACACCTTAGCGCCTGAAATACTTCATCAAACAAAGGAGGCTGATAGCTTATACTATGTGAATGGTGAAGGGACTAGAGGAAGCCTTATGGGTACAGGCGTAGGATTAAAGACGAAAAGGTCAGACGTCACGATTATCGGCTTAACGCAGACTGAAGGTGGCCATATTTTCGGCTTGAGAAGCAAGAGGCAGCTTGGGAAATCTGAAACTCTAGGTAAGGCGGAGAGCTTATGCAATAGCGTCTTCGAAATCTCTGATAGAGAGGCCTTTGAAACTATGGTTAGGCTCTGGGAAGTCGGAATCCCCTCCTCTCCAAGCGGTGGAGGGTATGTGGCGGGAGCATTAAGGGTGGCTAAGGAACTGAGCATGAAGGGTAGGGAAGGAACCATAGTTACGTTAATATTTGATTCACTAGAGCTTTACAGCACCATACTCAGTATATGGATGCCGAAGATTCTGAAGAAAGACTTTAAGATGTATAGACCGCTATTCTATGACCTAAAAGATCATTTAATCAAAGAGAGAATGGCTCACACCTATAGAGTCAGATCAAGGGGCTCTTTAGGAGACAAGACTCTCAACCCTTCCACCGCAAAACAATAAAAATAAGTTAATTCCTTAGTGGTTAGAATAGAGCATGTTATCTTGGAGCGTTGAAAGACTTGATGGAGAAAGTTAGGAGTTTAGAGTTGAAGAGTGGAGAAGTTGCTATTTTCTGGCTTGGCCAAAACTCTTATGTCTTAAAAACATCTGAAGGCACGATCTTCGCTATAGATCCATACCTCTCGAAGAGCGAGAATTACTCCTACATCCATCCAGAACCACCAGTAAAACCTGAAGAATTTAAGGTCCACCTTATTTTCTGCACGCATGACCATCTAGACCACACCGATCCCATAGCTTTACCAATAATTATGAAGCACTCACCAGACACAATCATTTTCGGATCTAAGGAGACACGTAACCATCTAATCAGCCTGGGCGTGGACAGTGACCGTGTGAAGGCCCTAGAATTCAATGAGCCAATCCACGTGAGAGATTTGAAGGTTACAGCGTATTACTCAATTCCGCCCGAAGAAGCTGACACGACACATTTTGGCTATCTGTTCGAGGTTGATGGTGTGAAGATATATAATATGGGGGATACATCCCAGAGTGTTGTGGAGAAACCTGAACTTATTTTGACTCCTCTTATGAATGTGGGGCTTGATGTAGCTATCCTTCCAATCATAGGTGATACACCTCAAAGGAGGCCTGAAGACGCTCTTCTATGGGCTAAGCTAATTAAACCTAAAGTAGTAATTCCCAGCCATTATGGCTGCTTCAGAGATAGGGATATAGATCCGCAAAGGTTCGTTCAGTTATTCAAGGATTATCCGGAGATGAAAGCTGTAGTTATTCCATACAAAGGATTCTACATCTATAGAAAGTAGAGTATGCTGTTAGAGCTTCGGTTAGGCACTCACTATTCCCTAACTATCTTATCCCTTTCAAGCTCGTAACCTACACCTGGTTTGTGAGGCGCCTTGTAGTATCCTTTCTCCGGTTTATGTTGGCCAAGAAAAGCCTGCTGTAGAACACCCCACTTCACAAGGTACTCTATCATTGGGCATACTGTTTCTGGCTGAGAAAATATGACACATTGGGAAGGCTCACTCCATCCAGCATGGGGTATGACTGGTATTCCTTCAGCTGAAGCCAAAGCACAGATCTTCAGCATTTCAGTTATCCCTCCAGCCCAAGTAACATCCGTCTGCAGGATGCTTACGGCACGCCTCTTCAAGAGTTCCCTCACTCCCCACCGAGTATACTCGTGCTCCCCACCAGCTATAGGTATCTCAAGCCTCCTTGAAAGCTCTGCGTAACCATCAATATCGTCGGGCATTAATGGCTCCTCAAGCCATGCCGGCTCATAACGCTCCAGCAACCTACCCATCTTCAAAGTGTAATTCACAGTCCAGCTCATCCAGCAATCCAGCATCAAATCAACATTATACCCTACAGCATCCCTTACAGTCTTAACGAGCTCAACATTCTTCTTTACGCCTTTCAGTCCGCTTGAAGGGCCATAACGGAAGAACCACTTCATTGCGGTGTATCCCTCATCAACATACTTCTGGCAGACCTCCACGACTTTTTTCGGTTCTAGGGAGTGACCCAACGTGCTGGCGTATGCAGGTATATTCTCCCTTGTAGGTCCACCTAGAAGCCTCACGACTGGCTGATTTAGAGCTTTACCCTTCAAGTCCCACAGGGCTATATCTACTGCACTGATAGCCATCATCGTTTCTCCCTTCCTACCGTGAACCTGTGAACGATACATAATATCCCACAGCTTCTCTATACAGAAGGGATCTTCACCTATCACGTACCGCTTCAAGTCATTCTCAACAATGTAGAGGATCTTTTCTTCGATGGGGCCATAAATCCCTGTAGTTCCATCATCAGCCACTACCTCAAGGAAATGTTGGGTGAGAATCTTCGGAGCAGGGTAATCAGGCCCCTCCATCATGTATTTGGGATATATATCTACTGGACGTGCAAGCCTCTCCTCCCAAAACTTTTCTGGGTCGAATGGAGGCTTACCCCTAAGCTTAATCGCCCTAACATCAGCTATCTTCAAGGTAGGGGCACCTTCAGCCCTTCTGTCTTAAACCCCGTAGGTCTCCTTCATGTACGGTATTATCTTTTCAGAGTATGTCTGGTAGAGTTTGTCATCATCCCTGCTTAAACTGCATATTATTAGGCTGTTAGCTCCAGCCTTCAAAAACTCCTCCAGACGATCTATACATTGATCAGGCCTTCCGATAGCCACTATTTGCTCAATAAGCCTTCTGGGTATGCCATCAGCTATCTCCCTAAGCTTCCTTATAGATTCATGGTCATCCACCCTAAGCCTCTGGGTTGAGATCTCCTCGGGATACTCAATCTTATGTCCCATAAGCTCTAAAATGTCGCCGCTCATAGCTAGGAGCCAACTGGCGGTTGTTTTGACAGCATCATATGCCTCCTCATAATCCCCTATCTCAGTGTAGATGGTCGCCGACACATAGAGGTCCTCCAGCTTCCCGCCTCTCTTAGCAAGTCCTCTCTTCACATCCTTAAGATGTTCTTTAAGTGTGCTTGGAGCCTCTGAAGCCACAGCTATCCACCCATCAGCCACTTCACCAGTCAACTCTCTAGTCTTAGGGCCTAAAGCACCAATATAGATTGGTGGATGAGGTTTTTGGTAACAACTTATCTGTAAGTAAGCTCCATCCAAACTGAACCTTTTACCTTGAAAACTGACTGGGTTGTCTGGGCTTGATCTCCATAAGAGCTTTATAACTTCTATAGCTTCCTTGAGTGTTGTGTAAGGCTTCTTCCAACTTATCCCGAAGGGCTCTAAATTCATAACTTCCCCCGCCCCAATTCCCAAAGCAACCCTTCCCTTTGTAAGTCTGTCAAGGGTAGCTATGGCTTGAGCTATCTCTACTGGGTGTCGCCTGTAGGGATCAGTTACGGCTGTTGAGAGTTTAATCTTCCTAGTTAATGCACCTATGGCTGAGAGGAGAGTATGTGCGTTAGGATACTCTGCCTGAGCATTCATTGTTAGCGTATGGTCTCCAACCTTGAGGTGATCGAACCCCCAACCCTCAAGCTT
>CAZHYI010000126.1:0-4163 GCA_964536595.1 uncultured Candidatus Bathyarchaeia archaeon | reverse complement strand
ACCAACAACTATGTGAACGCCTCTCTCTAACGCACTTATCTGTTTCTGAATAGGTTCCCCACCGTAAATCGGCAGAGCCTTGAATGAAGTGTATTTACTGATTTTACTTATGTGCTCCGCTACCTGTATGGCGAGTTCACGTGTAGGCTCCAAAACTAAACCTTGAACCCCATCATTTCGTGGGTCTAAACGCTCAACCATCGGAACCCCGAAGGCAGCTGTCTTTCCAGTTCCTGTCTGTGACTGACCAATAACATCTTTGCCTTCAAGTAGTGGAATTATTGCTTGAGCTTGAATTGGAAAGAGATTCCTAAATCCTAACTTTTCAATACCGTTCATTATCTCTTGACTTAACGGCAAATCCTCGAAGCATTTCACTTGCATTTTATTTTCATCTCTCCATTATGTGTATACGTTTACAATCACAAAGATCACGCTGTATTTCGAAAGCCTTCAAAAAGCTTCTTTTAGGCATGAATGCTTATGACGAAACTCTTTAATGATAGCTACACTTATATAAAAAGGTTTGTCAGCGTTCTCCACCAATAATTACATAGGCGATACAGAACCATAGATGAAAACCAAGCAAATTTTTTGTATTCGGTGAGAAAAATATTGCTTGGATAGGTTTTGAATGCAGAGTTTGAATGTCGGAAATGCGGAAATGTTGTTCCTTTTGAGCAATATAAAGTAGATCGGTTCTGTCCACATTGCGGCACGCTGCTTCAACTACGCCGTCAACCCAAATACTGGATATTTCAATTCAACCCTACAATTTATAGATGGTTTGACTGGATAAAAGAGAATAGAGAAACTGAACAGTGGCTAACAAGCCAACATGCCAGAGAGATACGTGAGAAAGATAAAGTAGCTATCTGGGCTTCAGGCAATAAGGCGGGAATATACGCCATAGGTGAAGTAGTGGCAAAGCCTAGAAAGATGACGCTTAATCCAGAGCAGGAAAAATACTGGACTAGAAGAGGGAATCTATCCAAATTCAGGGAGAAGAAGAGCGTTATAATAAGGTACTTAAGAGTGTTCATTGATAAACCCATTCTTGAAGATACGTGTAAAAGAGATCCCATCCTCTCAAAAATGAAGATTCTAGAACAGCCTCAAGGTACAAACTTCCCACTAACAAAAGAGCAATGGAACAGAATATTAGAACTACTGAATGCTAAACATGAAAAAATATAGGGGGTCTATAAGTTACGCAATGAAATCAACATAAATTGATTGATCATGCCTAGATTTGGGTAGTTAATACTCTCTTAATGAATCTCTTCAAGGTCTTCAGATCTTCTAGATAGACAAATTCATTTTTACCGTGAAAGTTCGTGTCCTCCCTGATAGCACCATACTGTATAACTGGCATTCTCCCTATGAAGTGTCGCCCATCAGTCCCTCCAAGCTCCACACTCACCCTCACAGGCTTACCAACTATATCTTCTAGAATTCCCTTGAACCTCTCTATAACCTCCTCTTTATCAGTGAACCACCCATCCATCACACGCTCCAATTTAACTTCAAGCACTATCCCATTCTCCTTAGCAAAACTCTCCAGCATATCCTTAATCTCCATCGCAACTTTCTCTGCAGACTCCTCCGGGATAGTCCTCACATTCACCTTTAACGCACACTCACCCGGAATCACATTCTGCGCAACGCCTCCCTGAATCATTGTTACGTGCATTCGTCTCGGCAATCTATCATAATGAAGTGAGGCTGGAAACCTTGAAGTAATCGTTTCCTCAAACTCTCGCCCCTTCTCCTCTAAGAAACCCACTATTCTATTTGCCTCATAGATCGCATTCTTCCCTTTGAAAGGATAGGCTGAATGAGCTTGCTTCCCTTTCACAATGACTGTGAATATTACAGCTCCTGAAGCCCCTATAGAGAGCGTTTCACACCCGACAACATCAAGAACAACGCATAGATCACCATTTAAAGTTTTTAGGAATTCTTCTGACTCACCAGTCTCTTCTCCACCCACAGCGGCTAGGATGGGGTAAACTTTCAACTCCAATTTTTCTTGCATCGCTTCATGGAAGGCAGCTATAGCCGCCGCTATACCCGACTTATCATCAGCCGCCCCTCTCCCAAAAAGCTTATCTCCCTCAACAAAGGGCTTGAATGGATCAAAGACCCAGCCTTCACCTGGAGGAACAACATCGTAATGTGCAAGAAAAATTATTCTTTTTGCTTTTTCTGGAGCGTCTGGTATAGTCACCAAAATATGTGGAATCCCTTCACTATCAGTGATCCTCTCAACATTTAAACCTAAATTTTCCGCTTCATTCATGAGTAGATCAGTTATTTCCTTATAGTTTCGCCTCTCAATAGAGGTCGTATCAATAGACACAAGCTTCAGTAACAAATCAACTTCACAACCCAATGAAACCACATCCTTTATTAAAGCACTTAAGAATGAAGTTTCATCTCAACTAAATAATTTTAGGTATATTTCGACCGAAAGAACACATTTTTTATAAAAATAAAATGTAGAAATCCCGCCTAAATGATTAGAAGTTGCGGCAAATCCAAGGAATATTGGACTAGGAGAATAGATGCCTATAAATTCCGAAAGAAGAAGACTGCTGCAATAAAAATACCTTAAGGTATTCATTGATAAAGCATATTTGAAGAGCATTTTGAACTTATCTTCGAAAGAAAAGCCAAATAATCCATGGAACTATTCGTGCACGCGAATACAAGTTTTATAGCCAGAAAACCAGAGTGGCTATATACGGAAAGCATAAATGAAAAAGTAGTATTATTCGAGCTCCGGTAGTATAGTTTGGTCAAGTATAATGGCCTCTCGAGCTGTGGACTAGGTTCAATCCGTGAATCTGGGACGACATAGATATGAGGATGTTCAGTTAAGATAGCGAGGCAGAATATGGTATTGATATTAATATAAGAATTGAGCCGTAAATCGCCAAGGCTAAAGCTACCTCCCTATTTTTCTCGGGGTAAGGCTTCCCGAAAATCAACCTCATCGGAGCCGTTATTAACTTTGGTATCGGGTTAGGTAGCGGTAGCATAAAAGGCGTTCTCTCACGATATTTGGCATACATTTCACCATATCTTCTGAGCAATCCGGCTTCTTCGCGCAGAGTTGTTCCAAGAAGAATCAGAGTTGCAACAAGCCAGAATAAAGGTGGCGATGGGAAATATCCTCCTTTTACTGGCATAAAAATGAACCTATCGTAGATTAGAAGACCGTAACTCCATATTAAGAAGCCTAGATACTGAGGGTGCCTAGAATACCTATAAATCCAGAAGTCTACAAGCCTTATCCCCTTAAACTTACCGTAGAACCAAGCGACACAACCTAGGAAGAATATAATTGAGCCAGAGTATATCAATGCATAGAACAGCACTTGGTCGAAAATGCGTTCGTGAGGTGTACACCCCGCCAACCCTGTCATGATACATCTTACTACATCGTACGGTATGTAGACAGAATCGCCTAACTCTAAAATGTAAGTTATGCTATGCGGTTTCTGAGGCCACGGTCCCGGAGCTAACTCTAGTACTGGGAGCCACAGTATTCTCAGCACACCTATCCCGGCTAGGAAGAACATTGTTGAGGCAAAGTATCCGAATGTTGGAAGATAAAGTGTTAGCGAGCCGAGAGCGGATAATAGGCTTTTCTTAAGGGTGAATCCTAATACTATTAATGCTAAGGTAGCTGTGAAGCAGGCGTATCCGAACGGTCTTATCGAGTTTATGAATTGTTCGGCTTCTTGCCAATGGTGTCCGTAGTCCGGGAAGAACCCTATTAAGGTCTTATTCATTATGTGCGGTAACTCGAGTGTAGAATACAACAATGCTATGGTGAATATCGCCGATAAAGCAACAGAACCCAGCAGGCTGTTCATTTTAATTTTCTTCTGCATGTTTAAGACCAGCCTAAGAATAAGAAATGTAGAAGGACTTATTATACTAACGTTTAGAACACAGCGTTGAGAGTTCAGAAGCACGCGCTTTATGGACTTCGAGGCAAGCTTAAGATGATCGTCGTCAAGTCCATAAACCACTCTAAGCATCTTCCTAATTATATTCTCAACCTCAAATTCGACCATTGAGCTTTCGGCTGTCCATGTTTGAAGGACTATTTAATTTTCGTCTTCTAAAGTGTAAATTAGATTTAAGTACAA
>CAZHYI010000125.1:2250-4260 GCA_964536595.1 uncultured Candidatus Bathyarchaeia archaeon | reverse complement strand
TACTTCTTCTCGATCTTGGCTGCTGCGGTCCATAGGTTACCTATACTTATCTTTCCGACTTGAGAGCAGAGCATTAAGCCTTCAAAACGATCCAGCCCATACTCCCTCTCCATCCAGGCTATAAGCTCAAGAAAAGCTGTCCTTATAGCATTCTCAAGCGTTCCCTCACTAGCCGTCGTTGAGACATACATCACTTCACTCTCAGTCTCAATTCTAGGCCAATTAAGCCTCTCCTCCACCAACTCAACCTTAACCGTCACTTCAGCAGGCATCTCCACAGCTGTCCCCGAGATCTCACCGCCGCCCTGAACTGCATGTGCATCCCCAATATAGAGCAATGCTCCATTATGGAAGACTGGTAAGAATATTCTGCTTTGAGGCCCCACTTCAGGGAGATCCATATTTCCCCCATGATTTCCCGGGAGTACGCCTGAAGAGATTGAGCAGCTCTCCGGGTGAGGCGCAACTCCAATTGTACCTATCATGGGCTGGTATGGAATGGTTATTTTGTCAGAGAAATGCACCGATCCATTCTCTATTTTGCATATTCTGGGTTCACGTGGGAAACTGACACCCATAAATTTCAGGATTGGCGTAGCAGCTACATATACCTCATTGAACTCTGAGAGGTATGTGGCTCCCTGCCCTATAGTCGGTTTTATATCTTCTATTAAGACAGATATTGAGCTGCCCTTCTTTGCACCCTCAATGTAGATGGGGCCTACAACTGGATTCCCGAATGGTATTTTGCTTCTGTCTCTACGGTCACTCTCACTCCTAATCTGCCCTGAAGAAGCATCCTCAATCTCCACTATGAGGGTTTCTCCAGGCTTCAAATGAAGAACAGGCTCGTCGTAGGGGCTTAAGACATACTTCAAACCAACATCTTTGAATGTGATACGCTTCAACTTAGCCACCCAAAATAAACTCTACTCTGATTCAGTTATTAAGTTCTATCTAATAAAATGCTGTTCAGTTTAGAGGATTATGGGAAGAGTAGTGAAGAGATTTTCGGAAATGTTAAATACGCGTCTTGGAGAAAGAGGCTTTCATGAAGGTTAAGAAGAGTCCTTGGACAGCATTATTCCCATGCCCAGTTGTGTTAGTTACCTCTGTCGATTTTGATGGTAAACCCAACATAATCACTCTTGCATGGGTTGGAACGGTCTGTTCAGACCCACCGATGATAGGTATAGGTGTACGCCCACACCGATACTCCTACACTTTAATCGAAGAGTCTGGAGAGTTCGTGGTTAATATACCGACAATAAAGATTTTGAGGGAAGTAGACTTCTGCGGAAACGTTTCTGGAAGGGACATAGACAAATTCACGGAGACTGGACTAACACCTGAATCTGCAGAGAAGGTTAAGCCTCCCCTCATCAAGGAGTGCCCAGTAAATATAGAGTGCAGAGTTAAAATGAAGATTCCCCTAGGTGTTCATCATCTATTCATTGGGGAGGTATTGCGCGTCCATGTCGACCAGAACATACTGAATGAGAAGGGTAGAATAGACTTCACTAAGATAGAGCCCTTCGTCTATAATCAAGGTGAATACTGGAGTCTAAACCAGAGGATAGGGATACATGGTTTCTCAACGAAAAAGTAACTCCAGTCACTAATTAGTAACCTATTGAGGAGAGGCTAATTCCCGCTTTAATAGGAATAAAAACTGCTTAGAGTATTAATTTTCGTTAAAGAGCTTTTAAGGGTGGTTATGTGATGTCTTTGCAGAGGAAGTTGAAGCAGCTTGCTAGGGAGATGGGAGCTTCATTCTTTGGAGTAGCGGGTATAAGAGTAGCTCATAAAAGCGTCTCGACTCAGGGAAGTGAATATCTAAAACGTTTCCCGACAGCTATTTCTATTGGAATACGACTGTCAGACGCTATAGTGGATTCCCTTCATAGGCATAGAGATCCGGCTGTAATTTTCACTTATAGAGGCCACTATAATGCAGTGAACAACCGTCTAGATCAGATAGCCTTAACTCTCGCTTTAGAGTTAGAGCGC
>CAZHYI010000125.1:0-2150 GCA_964536595.1 uncultured Candidatus Bathyarchaeia archaeon | reverse complement strand
GTTCAAAGATACCGTTGGGTGATACTGCTCCTATCCTCCTTAGGCTTCACCATGAGCTGGATCTTCAGATCTTCCTACTCGCCTCTCATTGAGGAGATTAAAGCTTCACTTGGCTTGTCATATTCAGAGGCAGGTTTACTCATGTCATTGTTCTGGATAGGATATAATTTAACTCAGATCCCGAGTGGAATAATCTCAGATAAAATCGGAGTAAGAGTCACATACTCCCTAGCATTATTGATAGCTGGTTTATTCAACTTTCTCAGAGGAAGTGCAGCATCATTTTTGGAGTTAGCCCTATACACATTCATAAATGGTCTAGCATGCGGTTTCTCATGGGCCCCCGGATCACTTATAATTATTAGATGGTTTAAACTGAAGGAGAGATCGATGGCATTAGGCATATTCACATCGTCAGCTCCCATTGGAATAGTTACTGCTCTTTTCTCAGCACCTCTAATCTCAACAGTTTTTGGTTCTTGGAGATGGAGCTTCTGGATCTTGAGTTTGCCAACCTTTATTGTATCAACTTTAATGTTCATATTCCTAAAGGACTATCCCCCCACAACAAGATATAAGGAGAATGATGAGGGGAATATCCCGATTACTGAGATTCTCCTTACAATCGTTAAATCCAAAAATTTCTGGTTATTCACAATAGTTATGATTGGTTTAACAACCATAACTTCAGGAGCTATGACTTGGGTTCCGTCCTACTACATTAACATTTTCAGTCTTTCTCCAGTTGTTGCTGGTAGTTTAGTGGCTATCTCCTCTGCGGTCTCAATCTTTTCTGGGCCTTCAGCCGGATTTCTTGCCACTCATCTGCTGAAAAGGAAGACTCCTATAATGTTTCTTTCTGTCTTCGCAACATCAATCTTGTATCTACTTCTCTCTCTAAGAGTCGACTTTAACTTAACTCTAAATTTGATACTTATAATTATAGCTAATTACTTCGGAAATATGGGGTTCGGCATAAATGTCTCTATACTGGCCGACTGGTTCCCACTAAGTATAGTTGGAACAGCCGTTGGATTCCTAAACTTTACTGGCGGGATGGGCAGCGTTATTGGTCCATGGCTCTTCGGGGAAGTGCTAGAAGTTACTGGCTCCTACGCCTACTCATGGGCCACCTTAGCATTGATTGCCCTAGCAGCTTCTTCACTAATGATCCCCATCATGAGGAAGGAGAAGAGTGCAATAGAGGAAATCTAACCTTCTTTAGCTATATATTGGCGGCCCATCCCAGAAGAAGAGGAGAACGCTTTCCTTCGTGAATTTTGTAGCGCCGTGCTTAACGCCTTTAGGGACATATGAGAATCTACCCTTCAAAGATATTCGGTTTCCTTCTTTATCTTCATACTCTCCCTCCAAACCAAACACCATCTGGTTAGCCTTTGGGTGAGAATGAACCTTATCAGCTAATCCTACAGGGAACTTAACCAGAGCCACCGTAGCGCCTGTTCGTTCATCCCTCCAAAGAACCTTCTGTTTCACATCGGTTAGGTAATACCCTCTCGGAGCACTCTCCCACTCCAATCTATTCGAATCTACACTGAAGATTTCCTCTTCAGACATTTCCATCACCACCCTTCATTCAACTAAAAAACTTAAAAATCTAATCCTACATGCGCGTCTGTTTAGAGATTTTGAATTTAATATAATGGTGTTACTTTTTTAAAAAATAGTAACACTTTTTTATTTGTTCGTTATATAATTATGCTCCATGACTTTAAAGAGGAATGGGATTTGAGATCTTATGTTAAATCGCAGTTAAGAGATATCCTAGAGACAGCAAAATACTTTCATGGACATATATGTCCTTTTCTGGCACTTGGAATAAAGGCATCAACTATAGCTATGAACAAGCTTGGGATTGGAAGACTGAGCTTCGACGAAAGCGTTGAGGAGAGGATTCTTGCAATTGTTGAGTGTAACAATTGCTTTACTGATGGTGTTCAAGTTGCTACTGGCTGCACCCTAGGCAATAACTGCCTAGTATATATTGATCTCGGTAAGAACGCTGTTACCCTTGTAAGAAGAAGCAGCTGGGAGGGTGTAAGGGTTTATATAGACGCTAAGAAGCTGAGGGAGGAGTACTTTCCGAAAGAGGCACTTGACCTTTTCGAAAGGATCATTGCAAGACGAGA
>CAZHYI010000124.1:0-4268 GCA_964536595.1 uncultured Candidatus Bathyarchaeia archaeon | reverse complement strand
CACTCTTGGAGATTCAGATAGGCAGTCCAGACAACCCGATCAGTGAAGAAGAGTTCAACCGAATAAAGACTGCGATTCTGAACCGTAAACCCGGCGAGGACATCTTTCATGATGGAACCGTCCGTATAGACGAAGTATATAAGAGCGGCGGGATTGGAACCCGCCAGAATCTTGAGCCTATATTAACGCATTTCAGACAGAACCTTATTGCTGGACTTGGTGTTTCTGAGCCAGCTCTTGGGTTTGGCGGAACAACTACAATGGCGACTGCTGAGTATCAGGAACGAATATTGGAGGCTGAAGTTCGCAGTTACCAACGTGCCTTAAAGCGGCTACACGAAAACTACCTATTCAAACTAATCCAGACTGAAAGGCCAGTCAAGCTTAAATGGAAGCCTCTAAAAACAGAGGATCTCTTCAACCTAAGCAAGAAACTCATGGTGGAGATTGAGCATGGAGTAATCTCACCCAAATACGCTAGACAACGCCTAGGCTACCCACCTGAGGCTGGTGAAGATGCATTGAGAGACCAAAGATTAGTTCCACACTTAGAGAGGAAAGCGGAGGATGAAGGTGATGCCTAGACACCCCGACTTTGAAAAGATTTACAGGGCCTTCATGAAGCGTTATTGCGGTTCAGCTGAAAATGAGTGTGAAAAGGGCAAACAGGTCTATTATGCTTGGCTGAATAAGCTGGGTTTGGACGACACCAAACCATATAGGAGGCCCAAAAAGAAGGAGGCGTTCAGGTGGGCTAAAAGGGTCTTTAATTTCATAAGGCAGGATGAACAAGCGAAATACTACAGGGTTGAGGCGCTCTTCCCGATTGCAAGCATGAACCGAAACCTCTACACTGAAGATGAGCTTCTCAGAGCCGCTAGAACCCTAATCGGTAAACCCGTAAACATAAACCATAAGAGCGAAGCCCTAAAGGGCGTAGAAATAATCGATGCGGAGTATGAGGACGGAGCAGTTGAGGTTCTCCTAAAGGTTGATAGAGAAGCCTCTCATTTAGGCCGCAAAATCACAGATCTGATTGATGAAGGAGAAATACTTCACGTAAGCATTGAAGCTTCATGCCGCTCAATAAGTCTTGAGCCGGTTAAGGGAGACCTCAGCCATAAATGTGAAGGACTAATCTTCACAGGCCTAGCATTACTAACTAGGGACACCCTTCCAGGCGTTCCTCTCACCCGAATAGAGCCTGTTGAAAGACTTATTGAGAAATTCATAGACACTATGGAAAGCCAGGAAAAGGAGAAACCCTCCATCCTTACTAAAGAGGGTTTCTGGAGCCGCTTCAGAGAACTACGCAGAGAAGGCTTAAGCAAGAGTGAAGCTTATCGATTAACAAGTCTTGAACTTCTTAAGGCACTTCACGAAAACAAGTAGCTTTATGGTCCTCCATGGACACCCGCTGGCGGGTCCTGCGGGTTAACCCAGTCTGGTGAGCCAGAATGGGAAGTGTGGACCCTAAACGGTTAAAGGTGATCATTAAGAATGGGTAGGATAGAGGAGCTTAAGGAGGCGCTTCAAAACTTCTATTCAAGCGAATATGCAGCTATGACAGTAAAGGAGCTATTAACCAGCACAACCAATGTAGCTCTGCCGACTCTGGTACAGGCTAAAGCCATACTAGCAATGAAGAGCTTCATCGATGCTAGGGAGTTAGCTATGCGCGTCGCGGTTCCTAAGGGTGCAGGTAAAACTGTTGAGGTGCAGGTCATAACTAGACCTGACTATGACAGCTGGACTGAAGGATCAGCATTAACAGCTGAGGACCCGACACTAACAAAGAAGACTATAACTTTATCCTCATTCGGTAAAGTAACAAAGATCAGCGATCTACTCGCCAACACAAGCGCACTGAACTTCGTTGAGTCGATAGGTCAAATACACGGTGCATGCATAAGGCAGGGCATACTAGACAAGTTGGTTGACGGAATGGCTGGAGCAAGTTCACCCAACACCGTCAATCTGAGAACAGCAGGCGACGCTACAGAAGCGGACTTCAACTTCAGCCATGTAACTTCAGCCATAAGCGAGAACCTTGTAGACGGATTCACACCAGACTTCATACTGACAGCCCCAGACAAACTATGGACGGCGTTCACAACCGACTATGACGTGAAACAGTTCTACGGCGCCCTAGGTGACCTACTCCTCAGCGGAAAAATACCACGCATACTTGGGCTCGATTGGTATATGGATCCATACTTCGAGTTAGCGATCAATGGCGGAAGCATGTGGAACGGCAGCGACGGAGAGAAGTACGCTATTGTTGGAACTAAAGGCGTAAGCGGAATATGGGCAGCCCTACAAGAGGAACCAGTAGTTGAGATCTACAGGGTCGGCACCGAACTCAGCAATTACGTCATAACTCACATGGACGGCGGCGCTGACGAAGGAGTAGACGACAGCATCTGCATAATAAAGCATGCCTAAACCTAGAGCCGCATAAATCTATACAACCCTTTTTATTAGAGGAAGGAAAGAAATGAAGATACGTGTAAGAATGGACTTAATATTTAATGTGGAGAATGAAGATAAAGCTAACCTTATTTGGAACTATGTAAACCAAAAAAGAAGCGTATTCCAAAAGATCGTGAATGGTGAGATGGTAGAGAAAAGCATGATCCTAATTGAGCGTTGCTATCATGATGAAGATCCCTTCAAGCCATGTGAAATAATCAAAAAATGGGAGACGGAATAAATGGGAAATTACGTTTCAGCTTCAGAGGTGAAGAACTACTCAAGAATCACCTATTCAGATTTAGGTTACAGCAATGATACTGATTTCGACACTTTTCTTGGTGACCTCATAACGCAGATTGAAGCAGTGGTTGATAAATATTGTAATGTGCCAAGCGGTTTTTTCCAAGCGGGAGGCTTAACCTTCACTGATGAAAGGTATGATTATGATGAGGACTTTATTAGGCTTAAACATTATCCAGTCTTAAGTGTTTCAAGTGTGTATTACAACACTGCGGGGTATGGAGAAACTGAAAGCTGGAGCGAAATATCAAGCACCTACTACATACTGTATAGTGATGAAGGCTTAATCAAGATCATCAATAAGGTCCCCGCTATAAAGGAAAAATCAATCAAAATAACCTACACAGCAGGCTATAGTGCGGTTCCGGACGCAATCAAGCATGTAGCTGTTCAGTTATGCAGTAACTTCCTACATGCAATCCTACAAAGAAAGATCAGTCCTGTAGTGCGTATGGACGAGTTCACGATTAAAATGATAATTCCAGAAATCTTCACCGAGGAGCTCAAGATGCTTCTTGAACCTCACGTTAGACATAAAGTGTTTTCAGGTTGATCAATATGGTGACTGTTTTAGAGCCATATAAACCATATAAGCTTGATATTTTAGAGCGAGGAGACCTCTACTTTCCAGATGGAAAACGGATAAAGCCGCATAAAGCCAGAGCTGACGATCCACACCGTGAGGAATGGCGCTTCATGGTTGTGTTGAAGCCTAAGCCATGGTGGATCCCTGAAGTCTTTAAAGAGAGCTATTTCGATAGATTTGGGCGATACATGATCATTATGGTTCCACCTGAAGGGTGGAAACCTTACATTCCTCCTCAAGCTAAACAGAAGCTTAAGGAAGAGCCCTCCAGAAAACCTCGATTTAAAAGTCGCTTCAAGGATGCTGAGAAGCGAGAGAAACGATAAATGTTAAGTTTTAAAGTTGAAACTTCAGGCGTAAATCTCAATAAGCTGGATTTAGAGAGGTCACTCCAGAGGCTTATTGATCGCTTAATCGAGTATGCTTATGGGATTATGCGGTTTGATGAAACGCCTGAAAGGACAGGCCACTTGAAAGGCAGCATTAAGCGTCGTAAAAGAGAACTGAAAGGCGAGATTTCAGTCGGGATTCCCTACGCCATATATGTCGAATTTGGCACAGCGCCTCACGAGATAAGACCTGTCCGTGCTAGAGCTTTGAGGTTTGTGACTGAAGCTGGAGAAGTAGTATTCACAAAGTTAGTCCGTCATCCTGGAACTAAGCCTAACCCATTCATTAAGCGAACTATGGAGCGAACCGCAAAGCAATTAGAGAAGGAATGGGTGAAGATTTGGGAGGTCATTAAATAATGGGTTTCTACGCTTCATATAAGGCTGTGTTTGATCAGTTAGATACGACCATAAATGCAGTAACCAATATAAAGCAGGTTGTGACTGGTGAACAATTCAAAATATCAAGTTTACCGCTCGCAATAATTAATCCTGAAGACACAAGCATAACGCAGGGC
>CAZHYI010000123.1:0-4283 GCA_964536595.1 uncultured Candidatus Bathyarchaeia archaeon | reverse complement strand
TGGGGCATAACCGCAACGCCCGATGGAAAGGCGAAACTGAAATATCCATTCAAGATGGATTTAACTGGAAAGAGGATCTTAGTGGTGGATGATATAACTGATACGGGTGAAAGCATGATGATTTCAGTTAATTACGTTAAGTCACTTAACCCAAGGGAGGTTAGAACAGCCACCTTGAGGCATATTGAGGGGTCCAAGTTTAAGCCTGACTATTATGCTGAGGATATAAGTTGGAGATGGGTTATCTTTCCTTGGAACTTCATAGAGGACCTCTGCAACCTGATAGATCAGATTCGGAGTGAAGTTAAGGATCCAAAGGATCTAGCTGAATTTAAGCGTAAGTTGAAGGAGAACTTCAAAATAGATGTGGATGAGGAAACAATAGAGGAGATATTACGGGAGTTAGATAGAAGGAAAATACTGAAAGCCGTCTCCTAGAGGAGTGCATCCTCCAAGGCGGATCCGCACTCACACTTCCTCTCTTTTGGGATTTTCGGTATAACCTCCCTAATCAGTCTCTTTAGGTTATTGATGTTCTTCTTCATGGTCTCCACTACTTCTCTGCTTGAGACAGGTTTTTCTGCCCAAACATCATAATCAGTCACCATCGATACTGAAACATAACATATCTGTGCCTCCCTAGCCAAGATACATTCAGGATAAAGAGTCATACCAATAATGTCTGCTCCCCAAGACCTGAAAAGTTTCGATTCAGCTCTCGTTGAGAATCTAGGTCCCTCAATGCATACGTAGGTTCCCTTCTCATGAACCCTCAAGCCAAGCCTAACCGCTCCCTCATAGAAGATCTTCCGCAATTCAGGGCAGAAGGGATCAGCAGCTGAAATGTGGCATATTCTACCGCCCTCATAGAACGTGTCCAGCCGCTTCTTAGTTCTATCTATGAATTGATCGACTATGACGAAGTCTCCAGGTTTATAGTCCTCCCTTAAACTCCCAACAGCGGCTGGAGCCACGATCCGTTCAACTCCAAGTTCCCTTAGAGCCCATATGTTTGCCCTAAAATTGATTCTGTGGGGAGGTATAGTGTGCATCTTGCCGTGTCGGGGTAGAAAAGCTACTCTTCTGCCTTCTAAATAACCGATTGAGATTAGATCTGAGGTTTCACCATAAGGCGTATAGACCTTGACTTCCTTAACGTCCTCAAAGATCTCCGGGTCGTAAACTCCCGTTCCTCCAATTATTCCAACTTCGATTTTCTCGCTCTCCAACTTCACACACCAAATTATTATTTTGAAGCGATGTGACTTTTTACTTTTAAAGTGCAACCATAACGGTTATGTCGGTCACGTTTGTTCCGGTCGGTCCAGTCATTATGAGGTCATTCAGTTTAGAGAAGAACGTGTAGGAATCATTATTCAGTAAGTATTGCGTTGGGTTCAACCCTAAACTATCAGCCCTATCTAAGGTTTTACCGTCAACTACTGCGCCAGCAGCGTCTGTCGGTCCATCCACCCCGTCAGTATTTATTGAAGCTAACACTACACCATTTAATCCCTTAATCTTGAATGCTGACGCTAAAGCTAACTCTTGATTTCTGCCTCCCTTCCCGTCACCCACAACCGTCACTGTAGTTTCACCGCCAGCTATTATTGCACATGGTCTACCAGCCGGATTACTAGATGCTGAAACCTCCCTTAGTATGGCGCCAAATAGAGTTCCGACTTCTCTAGCCTCCCCCTCCATGTAGGAAGTTAAGAATACTGTCTTCAACCCTTTACTCTCCAAAAACTCCTTTGCTGAGAGGCAGGATCCCCTATTACTTCCGATCACAATGTTATATACCTTCCTGAAGGCTATGTCACTCTTCTTAGGCGTCTCCTCTAAAACGCCTTTCGCGCCGTCCTCGAGAAGCTTCTTAATGCTTGGTGGACCGTCTTTCCATAAGTTGTACTTCTTCAGAACTGTGATGGCATCCTTGAAGGTTGTTGTATCAGGCACTGTAGGTCCAGAAGCTATAACATCCAGCGGGTCCCCGACAACATCGGAGAGCAATAGTCCGACAACGGTTGCTGGGTAAGCTCTTTTAGCTAGCCATCCACCCTTAAAGTTCGAGATATGTTTCCTAACCGTATTTATCTCATTGATTGTTGCTCCAGACTTCAATAACGCATCAGTTATCCTCCTCTTATCTTCCAGTGTTACTTCACCTCTAGGTTGAGGCATAAGGCTGGATCCACCTCCAGATATCAAGCACAACACCAAGTCTCGCTCTCCAGCCTTCTCAGCGATCTCTAACATTCTTTTTGTGCCTTCAACACCTTTCTCGTCGGGTACAGGGTGACTTGCCTCATTAAGAACTATTCTCTCTGTATGGTAAAACTCCCTAGTTCCTTTAGGTATATTTATGATACCTCCTCTAATCCTATCGCCTAACCTCTCCTCTAAGGCTTCAGCCATGGCGCCGCTTGCCTTTCCGCCACCCAAAACATAGATGTTATCAAACTGACTCAGATCTAAAGAGAGATCTGAAATTTTTAAGGTTGAACCCTCAATGAAGACTTTGCTGTATATTATTTCTTTAGGGTCCGCAGCCTCCAAAGCCACTTCTAAGGCTTTTAATGCTAACTCTCTAGCCGACCTATCCTCACCCGTCTCCGCATTGGAGAGAAGCGAGTCCAGATTCTTGATAATAGATAGGTTCTTCGGATGCATAATCTCATATGAATGGTTTCTAATAATTAAAAGTTTTAGAGCGTAAGTTACACTTCTATACCTTGAAAGGGAAGAGATGATAGACGTTCACAAGTACTCGACAGTAAGGGAGTCTCAATTCTACACTAAACTTAAGAATGATAAGGTTAGATGTGACCTTTGCGAAAGGAGATGCGTAATACTCCCGAATGAGATGGGCGTCTGTAAGACAAGGATAAATTTGGAAGGTAGATTATACACGCTCGTCTATGGGGACTTAAGCGCTATTGAGAGTAGACCTATAGAGATAAAGCCTTTCTTCCATTACTATCCCGGCTCTACAGCCTTAACATTCTCCACATGGTCATGCAACTTCAAATGTCCATGGTGCCAAAACCACCATCTATCTAAAGTACCTCCGAACCCCTCATCCGCTAACTTCTACCCTCCCGAAAGGTTAGTTCAGCTATCCAAGAAATTCGGGGACGCAGGATTATGCGCCAGTTTCCAAGAACCCACTCTCCTAACAGATTACTGTATACCGACCTTCAGCCTTGGAAGGGAAGCTGGGCTCTACTGCTGTTACGTTTCTAACGGTTACATGACGATCAAGGCGCTCAAGAAATTAAGGGAGGCTGGCATGGACGGCCTAAAGATCGATGTTAAGGGTAACTCCGAAACCTACAGTAAATATTGTGGTGGAGTTGATGTTGAGGTTGTGTGGAGAAATGCCAAGACAGCATTGGAGCTGGGAATGCATGTGGAGATTGTGAATTTAGTGATAACAGGGGTTAATGACAGTGAGGGCTGCATTAGGGAGGTCGTGGAGAAACATGTAAAGTTGCTGGGTGAGGATACGCCTATACATTTCACACGTTACTATCCAGCCTATAAATTCTTGAATCCTCCAACATCTATAGAGAAGCTTGAGGAGGCTTACAGGATAGCTAAAGAGATGGGAGTGAAGTACCCATATATTGGAAATGTGCTTGGCCATCCCTATGAGAATACTTACTGCCCAAATTGCGGTTATGAATTGATTAGGCGTTATGGGTACAGAATTCTCAAGTGTCGATTGACAAGAGATAAACGATGCCCAAGATGTGGGGAAAGCATATCCATAAAGGGGAGGGTTTTTAGAGGCTGAGAACTTATTTTATATAAAATATGAATGAAAAAATTAAATCTTTAATTAATTTATATTTTACACTCCATTATTCATATAGAATTTTGAGAGGGTAACTTTATACAGTCTCTATCTTATACATCACTTTCAGCCCTTTTAATGTCTCATGAACCGAGTTTAGTAATCTCAGAACCTCCTCAAGCTTAACCTCTCTACCCCAATCATACACATGGTCATATGGTCCCTTCAGAGGTTTAAAGCCCATAGCTAGAAGACGTTCCACCACAACTGATGGGGGCGCCCCTTCACTACTAAACCATATAGTCAGGTAGGTCTTCAATTTAGAGTCCCTCATACATTATCCTTAACTTTACATCTTTAAAGTTTTATTGGTATAACAGATTAAAATTTATGGAAGAGAGGGAAGTTTTAATAATGATGTTAACGTGGGTTTTTAAGAGGGGTCTCAGAAATTTCGGAGGTATAATAATACTTGGGGAATGTT
>CAZHYI010000122.1:0-4286 GCA_964536595.1 uncultured Candidatus Bathyarchaeia archaeon | reverse complement strand
TGAATGATGAGGATAAAGTCAGTGAAGTAACTATTCTTAAACATATTAAAGATTTTTAAGAGGAGAAACTCAATACAATCTGCTTAATAATCCTAATAAAATTAAAAGGAAGAGCATCATATTAACGTCTTGAGTTGGGGAGAAAAGAATGGCTAAGGATAAGGATGTTTTAGAGATTGTGAATGAGATAGCTAAGAGGAGAGGTTTTTTCTGGCCTTCATATGAAATTTATGGTGGAGTTGCAGGCTTCTTAACTTTCGGGCCTTTAGGAGCTATTCTCAAAAGGAATATTGAGGATAAATTCAGGGAACTCTTCATTTATGGGTTGGGCTTCGTGGAGATAGAATCTTCAGTGATAGTTCCGGAGAAGGTGTTTCAGGCTTCAGGGCATCTTGAACATTTCAGGGAGCCTATGGTTGAATGCGTAAAGTGTGGTAGAAGATTCAGGGCTGACCATCTTCTACATGAATTTGCAGGGCTATCAGATGTGGAGACTGAGAGAATGAGTTTAAGTGAGATTAAGGAGGCACTTATGGAAAGAAGGATCTCTTGCCCGGAGTGTGGAGGGGAGTTTGGTGAGCCAAAATATTTCCTAACTATGTTCACAACCACGATTGGGCCATACTCTAAGGATGTTGGTTATGGTAGACCTGAAGCTGCACAGAACATATTCACAGAATTCAAGAGGTTGTATGAGGTTACTAGAGGTAAGCTTCCAATCGGAATCGCGGTGATCGGGCACGCATTAAGGAATGAAATCTCCCCAAGACAGGGCCCTATTCGTCTCCGTGAATTCACAATTATGGATCTGGAATTATTCTTTGATCCTTCAAGTCCCGAGTGCCCATTATTAGAGGATGTTAAGGATGAAGTGTTGAGGATTATTCCGGCTGAGAGGAGACTTAGAGGGGAAGAGGAGGCTATTGAAGTAACTGTTAAGGAGATGGTGGATTCTGGATTAGTGAGGAATGAGTGGTTAGCCTTCTTTATGGCTCTAGCTAAGAAGTTTCTGATTGAATTAGGAATTCCGGAGAACCATCAGAGATTCATAGAGAAGCTTGAGTGGGAGAGAGCGCATTATTCAGCTCAAGGCTTTGATCAGGAGGTGCTGCTTGGCCGGTTGGGTTGGATAGAGGTTTCTGGACATAACTATAGAACTGATTATGACTTGAAGAGGCATATGGAGCATAGCGGGGTAGATTTAACCGTTTATAAGGAGCTTGAAAAGCCGAGAGTCATAAAAGAAACAGTGTTGAAACCAAATAAATCGAAGATTGGACCTGAATTTAGAGAGGCATCCAATAAAGTAATCAGATTACTGGAGGAGGCTGATCCTGAAGAGGTGGAGAAGTCGTTCCATGAAAAGGGGTTCTATATGGCTGGTGAATATAGGATTTTGCCCGAACATGTCACTATCGTTAAAGTGAGGAGGGAGATAAAGGGGGAGAAGTTCATACCTCACGTAATTGAGCCTAGCTTCGGGTCTGACAGATTAGTTTACGCCACACTTGTTCACTCATACTACACGAAGGAGGGGAGAAATATCCTTAAACTCCCAATCGATGTAGCACCTATACAAGTGGCAGTGTATCCTCTCGTGGATAGAAAGCCGCTGAATAGGATAGCGTTAGAGATTTTTAGAGAATTAAGAAGGGAAGGTTTCAGGGTGGAGTATGACGCTTCAGCCTCTATCGGTAGGAGGTACGCTAGGGCTGATGAGATAGGTGTGCCCTTAGCCATAACTGTGGATTCATTGACTGTGGATGAAGGAACCGTAACCGTCAGAGATAGGGACAGTTGGAGACAAGTGAGGGTTAGAAGGGAAGATCTTCCTAAGATTCTTTATGAGTACTTTAAGGGTAAAATTACGTTTGAAGAGATGGAAGGCGCTTCTCAATAAAAATATTTCCTAGAGATAATGGTTAGATCGCTACTTTTTTTAAGTTATAAAGGCTATTAATCTCTTAAGGAGGAAGCTGAAGAATAGGGTGGGGAATGATGGTGTTCCCTGTTGAGACCGAGGAACGAATTAGGCGTAGAGCATTATCAATATCTCAAGAGCACTTAAGGAAGGTCGTTGAGGTAACTAGGAAGAGCCATCAAATGGTAGAGCTATTCGTTAATGATGATTTGAAGGGTGCTGAGAAAGTCTATGAGGAGATGTTGAAGCTTGAAGATGAGGTTGATGAAGCACGTAGAAATGTCTCTCAGGAGCTTGCGGAGGTAGGCGCCATCTTGATCAGTAGAGAGGACTTCATTCGTTTCACCGATCTAACCAGTGAGATTGCTGATTTATGTGAAGGTGCTGCATTTCGACTTGTTGAGATAATGAAGAAGGGCTGGCGTGTTAAGAATGATGTTAAAACGGAGCTTCTTAAGCTCTCAGAGGGAACACTGGAAACTGTTCTGAAGCTTAGAGAGATGATTATAGCCTTAAACTATGACTCCGCTAAGGCTCGTGAGAAGGCTAAAAATGTTGAGGACTCGGAAAAGATGGTTGATAGAGTGTATAGAACCCTTGGGATAGATATAGTTAGTAGTAACATGAATATACCTGTGATTCTACTCTTAAGGGATGTATGTGAATTTTTTGAGTCTATAGCTGATAAAGCTGAGGACGCTTCAGACGCAGCCATAATACTATCCCTAACTATGTGAAAAGGTGGATGTATGCCCAAAATAGAGGCGGAACTTTTAGGTAATTTTCTCATAGTTTGGAATCCTAAGGAAGGTTCAGAATTATATAAGATGGGGTTTTATGGGAAGCCTTTAGGAATCTCAAAGCCCAAGAGTTTTGAGTTTGATGTGCCACTGATACTTGATTTAATGGAGGGGCTCTATCTACTTGAGAGAGGATTCATACGTGTATATGATGGTGAGGGGAAAAAGGTTGGGCTTCGGAAACTGAGGGCTAAAGCTAAAAGGATCTATGAAATGTTCGATCTTAAATATAGAGTCTATAAAGACCTGAGAGATAACGGTTTAGTCGTAACGCCTGGAATAAAGTTTGGGTGTGACTTCGCTGTTTACAAAAGGGGACCTGGGCTGGAGCATGCGCCTTACATGGTTTCTGTAAAGAGATCGGTGGATGAAATATCTGCTGATGACATAGTTAAGGCTGGTAGACTCGCCACAACCGTTAGGAAAAGATTCGTAGTCGCTATTCCAGAAAGGGATGGAAGAATACACTACTTAATCTTTAAATGGTTTAAGGCTTAATCTCTAAGCTTGAACTTAATCCACCAACTTCTTCACACCATCTTAGATAGGCTTAAATTATTAAAAAATAAAAAATAAATGGAGTGGATTAGTTATTTAGTTGGAGCCATCTTTTGTATGTGAGGAAGGGTGGATGTTTAGAAATGTCATAGAAAAGATCACTAGAACAGTTAAACATTTTAGAGCTATAGATGAGTTACTGGAGACCTTAGCTGAGGAGATGAGTAAAACGGCGAATCTTGAGAGGGAGCTGAAGCTTGAGAGGGGGCATAGGAGGAAAATAGAAGAGAGGCTGGCTGAGGTTGAAGTGCTCCTCAAAGAGAAGGAGGGGGAACTTAAATCTTTAAAGATGGAAGTTTCAAAGTTGGAGCAGGAATTAACTTCTATTTTGGAGGCTTCCCTCTTGAGGTACTTAAGGGAGAGCGGTGGAAAACTGCCTATAAAGGAGTATGTTGAGGAGTATGGAACAACTGAAGAAAGGGTTCTTGGAGCCCTCGAAGCACTTAAAAGGAAAGGATTGATAAAGATAGAGTAGAACTACTTCTCAACAATAACCATATTAATCTGAACGATATCTTCTGTTATAACGTTTCCACGCAGAGTCTTCTTCCGCCTTTCACCCTTCCTTTTAGGCCTGAAGCCTACGCCAGAACTTACTAGAACTCTCGTTTTTACTCCTCCCTGAATATCCGGCCTCATCGGGAAACCGGAATTATCTGAACCACCCCTTATTTGAAGCTTCACACCACGCATACCCAATATTATACCGTCCACTATATCGCCTATCTTCTTTCCTATCAGGGCAGCTGCGTTTTCCCCTTCGATCTCCACTGATTTGGCTGTACCGGTCTTCGGATCTGATACTACGACTTTGAACTTCGCCATAAATTCAACTCCTCAAAAAAATATTAAAAGAGGGGTTTTTAAACGTTAAGTTATTTTAATACCCCTTCAAGACTTCCCCGTTATTCTCACAGCATATGAAGGTACGGGTAAATCGATCATTGTGTGTAGCCCAGGCTCTGCCTTTAAGACTTTAGGAATTGAATTTACAACCATGGAGACTG
>CAZHYI010000121.1:0-4311 GCA_964536595.1 uncultured Candidatus Bathyarchaeia archaeon | reverse complement strand
GATTAGCTATACATAGGTTCTCATCATCTATTGAGACAACGATTATTGGGCATCTCTTAGTCCTTCTTGAACGCTCCAAACGGTCAATTACGACTTTACTCCAGCGGTCCTTCATGATCTTAACTGGTTTATTCGGTGTTAAAGCCAAGGTGTGGTGTGAGCCGGTCACTTCATACCTTTCAGGAGCCTCCCTAACTATACCGTGAACCCTCAGTTTATTGGAGAATCTGTCCCAACTTACACTCTCCGCCTCAACCGTTAAGTCAAGGGCTACACGTTCACCCTTCTTGGGTCTAGAGTAAGCCTCATCAGGCTTTATCGTTCTTGAAGTTCTTGAACGCACTAGATCCCCCTTCTCTATAATGTTGTATAGATGCCACAGGTCATCTTCATCTTCAGGAATTAGGGTAAGCTCTAACTTCCTCTTACCTTCACTCCACTTCTTAAGAAAATCCTCGTAATCTACGATCTTCAATTCTCCACACTGAAGTATTTTTTCAGAGATAAATAATGAGTATCTCCTAATAAACCTCATTGGAGGCTTTTACTCAATTAACTGCATAATGATTTAAAGATTCATGAAACTAAATAATCTATAGGGATAAAGGGATGGAGAAGGTCTTTTGGCTTCTAGATGTGAATCAAGAGGAGAGAGACGGAAAGCCTGAAGTGTGGATTTGGGGGATAGATGAGGAAGGAAAAAGGGTTCTGCTTATAGATCAATCATTCAAACCCTACTTCTATCTTAAACTTAAGGCTGAAGCTGATCCTGAAGAAACGAAGGAGGAGATAGAGGCTGATAGAGAGATAACCTCTCATATATGTGGGTTAGAGCTTCAGGAAAAGAAGTATTTTGGGAAGCCTGTTAGGACCATTAAGGTGAGTTGTAACAGTCCTGAAGAAGTTGAAGTTTGTGTGAAGAAACTCTCTAAACTTAAAGGTGTAGATGAAGTTCTAGAGGATGATATTCGTTACGCAACCAGATACCTTATAGATAAGGATCTTTCACCGTGCAGTTGGTATAGAATTGAGGCTGAAAAGTTAGAGTTAAAAGAGAAAGTTAGGGTTGATGAAGCGTACATAGTTAAGTCGGAACCTATAAAAGTAGAGAAGACTGAACCTCCAAAATTAAGAATTCTAGCGTTCTCAATGCTATGTTATAGTCCTCTCGGAGAACCTAAACCCATGAGAGACCCAATAATAGCCATATCGACCATTACTGACAAGAGAGAGAAAGCACAATTCACTGCTGAAAATATGGATGAGAAGGATATAATTAGAGCATTTATCGAATTAGTCAGAAAGTACGATCCCGACATTCTTGTGGGTTTCGACGTTAACTCAAGAGACTGGAACTACCTTATTGAGAGGGCTAAAATAAACAATATGGAGTTGTACGTCGGGAGAACAGACGCCATTCCACATAGAAGTGTCTATGGACACTTCTCGATAAATGGAAGAATAAATCTAGACTTGTCAGATTACGTTGATGATTTCGCAGAAATTAAATTGAAGACGCTTGAGAGCTTATCTGAGTTTCTTGGAGTGAAAGTAGAGAATGACGTAATTATAGATGAGATGGAGATCCCGAAGTATTGGGAGGACCATGAGAAACACGGTGAACTTCTTAGATTCTCTATGAATAGATCTAGAAAAATTATTGATGTAGCAGATAAGATTCTTGATTACGCAATCCAACTCTCAAATCTCGTAGGCATCCCTCTGGATTATGTCGGAACAGCAGCTGTAGGATTCAAAGTGGAGTGGCTCCTCATCCGCAGAGCATGCGAAAGAGGCGAACTTATACCTAAACATGCTGAAAGGCCACGCTACACCTACACTGGAGGGTTGGTTCTGAAGCCCAAGATGGGACTGCACGATAATGTAGCTGTGTTAGACTTCAAATCGCTTTATCCAAACATAATGATCAAGTATAACATTTCACCAGACACTTATGTTGATCCAAGCGTAGATGTACCTCAGGACCAAGTTTATGAAGCACCGGAAGTTAAGCATAGATTCCTGAAGGAGCCTCCAGGATTCTACAAGGAGATATTGACGCATCTAATATCGGTGAGGGATGAGTTAAAGAGAAAGCTTAAAGAGTTAAGTGCTGAGATGCCGAGTTACCGGTTCTACGACGCTAGACAGAGAGCAGTTAAGATCATAACTAACGCTATTTATGGCTATGCGGGATGGTTAGGGGCTAGATGGTACATAAAGCCTGTGGCTGAAGCGGCTGCAGCTTGGGGTCGCTACATAATAGGTAGGACAATTGAAATCTCGAAAAAAATAGGGTTAGTTGTTATTTACGGGGATACTGACAGCGTATTTGTTAAGTTTGATGAGGAGAAGATAAATCTACTATCTAAGAGGGTGCTTGAGGAGTTAGGTTTCGAGATAAGAATGGAGAAGATGTACGTTAGAGTCCTATTCACGGAGGCTAAGAAGAGGTATGGAGGCTTACTGAGGGATGGAAGACTTGACATTGTGGGTTTAGAGGTTGTGAGGGGAGACTGGGCTGAAGTAGCTAAGAAAGTTCAGGAATCCGTATTAAGAATAATTTTGGAGAAAAAGTCAGTCGAGAAAGCTAGGGAATTCCTAATGAAGTATATATCGGATCTCAAGAAAGGAAAGATACCTCTCAAAGACTTGATAATCTGGAAGACCATAACGAAACCCCTAGAGGAATATAGGGTCAATGCTCCCCATCTTGAAGCGGCTAAGAAGCTTATAAACGAGGGGTGGTCAATCTATCCCGGAGATAAAATAGGGTACGTCATAGTTTATGGCTCCGGTCCCCTCTATCAGAGAGCCGTACCCTACAATCTAGTCGACCCTAAAGAGGTAGACGTGAATTATTATATACTGAAGCAGATTCTGCCGCCTGTAAATAGGATACTGAAGGTTCTGGCGAAAGAAGAAAAGAAAAATGGTGATCTTATGTCACTTATCGGATCTCAGAGAAAGTTATGAGGTGTAAGTTTAGAGGCTGCTTCACCACGTTGGAGATTCTGTTCGCTATGAGGTATTTTATACCTTTCTCCTCAGCTATATCAACTAAACGCTGAGTTATCACACCATCAAAGACTATAGTATCCACATTCTCCGCATCCTTCAATTTCTCAGCCAACTCACTGACTGGAATCCTCATCACTTCCTCAAGATCCTCATTCAGTAGTACAGCCTCCAATGTACCCTCCAAACCACTAGCTATCTCAACTATCTTTTTAGGAACAAGCTTTTTCATAGCCTTACGTTTACGTTTACCCAAAGCTGACACTGGAACTCTATTCCTTAATGCCTCAGCTATCTCAGCTGGAGATAAATCCTCAACCTCCTTACCTTCAGGAGCCCTCGCAATGTACTTAACATCGGTTACTTGAAGAAGCTCCTTCATTATGAGGTCGCCGCCTCTATCTCCATCCAGAAGTGCTGTACACTCCTTCTCCCTAGTTAATTTAATGATTGATTCAGGAATCTTCGCTCCCTCCAACGCAATCACATTCTGGTAGCCGCATTTAAGCAGATTGATTACGTCAGCCCGCCCCTCCACAATAATTATCTCCTTTGAGGACTCTACATCGGGGCCGCATGTGAGGGCTTCAGGACCATACCTTTCAACCCTAGCCATCCTCAGTATTTCAGAAACCTCTCTATATACCTCATCGGTTGTCGGCAGAGTCTCTATCGTCCATTCCTGAAGTATCTTCTTAGCTCTTTCAATTATCAGTTTCCTTTTACTCTCTCTAACATCCTCAATCTTCTCTAAAGTCACTTTAGAGGCGCATGGCCCAACTCTATTTATGCTTTCTAAACTCGCAGCTATAATGGCTGTTGAGACTCTATCCAGACTTGTGGGAATAACTATCGTTCCGTAAGTCTTATCACCCTTAGACTTCAAATCTATCTCTATCCTTCCAATTCTCCCAGACTTCTGCAGTTCCCTAAGGTCCAATTCCGGGCCGAATAACCCTTCAGTCTGACCAAAAACCGCTCCTATTATATCTGGCTTTTCAACTACACCATCAACTTCAAACCTTGCCTTGATTACATATTTAGCGGTAACTGTCTGTGAAGTACCCAAATTATCCACATCCCTATGAAGAATGTTCTTTATAATAAAAATAGAGAACTTACTAGAATATTAATTATTACCTCAAAAGGCACTTTAATAATCTGGTTGAGGACATGAAAAGCATTAAATTTTCTTTGAAAGTCTCTTAAGAATTTCGGCGGCTCTTTTAAGGTTGAAGATTCCGCAGGTGCAGCATTGAGCCATAGTTTTTGCAGCTTCTTCAGGAGTCGTCT
>CAZHYI010000120.1:0-4315 GCA_964536595.1 uncultured Candidatus Bathyarchaeia archaeon | reverse complement strand
TCGTAGGAGTCTGCTGCTGCTTCAGCTGCTCCAAGGGATATTGCGAATGCCACGTTACCGCCTATATTACTGAAGTCTTCTGTACCATCAATATCGTGAAGAGTGAGATCTAAACCTCTCTGATCCTCAGCATCCATGCCTATAAGCTCTGGAGCAACAATCTCCTCAACCTTTCTGATAGCCTCTTCTACTCCACCCTCAGGGAATGGTACTACTTCACCCTTACCTCTACTGGCGCCTGAAGGCGCTGAAGCCACTCCCAAACCGCTTTCAGTCTCAACTTCAACTTCAACCGTCTCTCTACCCCTACTATTATAGATTTTCCTTGCCCTCACATCCTCAATTATGGCGGATATCACCCATCCCTCCATTATAGAATAGCCTCTCTCCTCTTTCTAGATTCCTCATAAAACTCCAAAATATCATCTATCATCTCAACATGTGAAAGTATCATTCGGCGGCAGCAATATCTTTCTATACCTAAACTATCAAGCACTTCAGACGGGTCTTCCCCAGCCTTAACTCTAGACGCGAAGTCCTCCCACTTATCACCTATCAGCTTCCCGCAGCTGAAACACCTAACCGGAATTATCGTTTTCTAATCCTCTCCCAAACCGATTAATCCTTATTTACCATTATTACTTATTGCTTTTGATGCAAATACTATAAATTAAACTTTCCTCTTAAAAGAGAGTAGAGGTCGCCTCTTAAATTAAAGACAAGAATTTCAGTGGGGAATAATGCATGACTGAAGAGATAGTGGGGCATGGAACATGGTATGACAAGATGGCTGCCCAAATAATTAGTCGCGAGAAGAGGCTAGGGAGAAACCTTAAACTCTTAAGAACTGAGAGCGGTATAGGCGCTTCAGGCTTACCCCACATCGGAAGCTTAGCTGATGCTGTTAGGGCTCACGCTGTAGCTCAAGCTATCTCTGAGCAGGGATACAACTCTGAACTAGTGGCTTTCGCTGACGACATGGACGGTTTAAGGAAAGTCCCAAAAGGCTTACCCAGCTCATTAAAGAAGTATCTTGGTTACCCAGTCTCCAACATCCCGGATCCATGGAAATGTCATGAGAGCTACGGCGTCCATATGAGCTCCCTCCTTCTAGACGCACTTGACAAGTGCGGGATAGATTACACCTACAAGTCTGGAGCTGAAGTCTACAAGAAGGGGCTGCTGAAGGATGAGATAGAGACGTTGCTTTTGAATGCGGGAAGGGTTGGGGAGATAATAAGGGAGGAGGTTGGGCAGGAGAAGTATACTGAGGTGTTGCCGTACTTCCCTATATGTGGTGGATGCGGTAGAATATACACGACTAGGGCTTACAGCTTCTCTCTGAAAGAGAGACGAATATACTATAAATGTGAAGGAACCGAACTGAAGGGGAAGTTTATTGAGGGCTGCGGGTATGAAGGTGAAGCAGACTACACTAAGGGAGAGGGGAAATTAAGTTGGAAGGTTGAGTTTGCTGCTAGGTGGCGTGCTCTGGACATAAGGTTTGAGGCTTACGGTAAGGATATAGCTGACTCAGTGAGGGTTAACGATAGAATATGCAGGGAGATTTTGGGTTACGAGCCTCCGCTTCACGCCCGATATGAGATGTTCCTTGATAAGGGAGGGAGAAAGATCTCGAAGTCTGCCGGTAACGTATTCACACCGCAGGTCTGGTTCAGGTATGGCTCCCCCCAATCACTCATGCTTCTCGTTCTCAAGAGGTTCGTTGGTACAAGGACTGTGTCGATTGAGGATATACCCCGCTACATGGATGAGCTTGAGGAGCTTAGAGACGTATTCTTCAATAAGAAGAAGGTGTCTGATAAGAAGGAAGAAGCGAAACTTAAGGGACTATACCTTTATTGCTGGGTGTTAAAGCCTCCGAAGATCTGGAAGCCGCATATCCCATATAGGTTACTGGTGGATTTAGCTAGTTTCGCACCTAAAGATCAAGCTGTGGAGTTCGTTAAGAGAAAGCTGAGTGATTACGGTTATGAGATAGAGAATGGTGAGTTAGAGATGAAGATTAAGTACGCGATTAATTGGGTTGAAGACTTTAGGAAAGTTGAGAAACCGAAGGTTGAAGTGAGCGATGCTGAAAAGGAAGCTTTGAAAGAACTAATAGATAGTATAAGGCGGTTTGAGGATGGGGAAGAGATCCAAGAGGCCGTCTTCGAGATAGCTAGAAAACACAATATTGAGCCTAATAAGTTCTTTAAGTTGCTTTACGGTATAATTTTGGGTTCCAGTAGGGGGCCTAGGTTCGGGCCTTACGTGGTGCTGATTGGTCGGGAGAGAATAGCTAGTATTTTGGAGGGGGCGATTAAGAGTTGATGTACATTTTAGTACTCAAAAGTTTTAAATAAAACATCTATAGACATTTTTAGTCTTTGAAGCAACCTGAAGGTTGAGTGAGGATGGGCATTGAGTAAAGTGATGGTCAGATTCTCCATAGTGGAGATCGATACGTTGAGGGGGCATGAAGCTTTAGACGATCTTAAACTTAAAAGTTTAAGGGATGAGATAGAGAACGATGGAATTCTAAAGAGACCGATAGTGGTTGATGAGAAGACTTATGTGGTGCTTGATGGACATCACAGAATAGGTGCATTGAGGCAGCTCGGATGCTCCAAGATACCTGTATACTTCGTGAATTACATGTCTCCCAAGATTGGAGTTGAGGATTCGAGAAGTGGAGAGGAGTTACCGAAGGATGTCGTCATAAAGGCAGGGTTAAGCGGTAACCTTCTGCCGCCTAAATCTACGTGGCATTACATCACCTTCTCAGAGATAAGGAAGCATATATCTCACATCCAAAGGAGGGTTGACATACCCCTAAACAACCTTAAGTAAAGGCCTTTACAGCGTTAAACTGAAATTTTTGGAAAAGTATTTAAAATCCGTATGATTTTTTAGGCATAGTTAGGAGTGTAGTGGATTGGTTAAAAAGGCGAGGATACGACTAACAAGCACGGACTACCGCAAACTAGAGGAGATATGTAGGGAGCTTAAGGAGATAGCTGAAAAGACTGGTGTAAAGTTTACTGGGCCTGTTCCACTACCGACTAAGAAGCTGAAGGTGCCTGTACTGAAGACGCCATGCGGAGAGGGAACTAAGACTTGGGATAGATGGGAACTCAGGATCTATAAGAGGCTTATAGATATAGATGCTGAAGAGAGGGTTATGAGGAGAATAATGAGGATCCGTGTTCCAGAGGAAGTCTTCATAAGCATAGAACTACTCTAAAGCGGAACCTTTTACCATTTTGACCTATCAGTCTAAGATTTGAGTCTTATTCCTCAATTAAATTTTGCTTCCTTAGAAAGATGGTAAATTAGATTATCTCAGCTTCACGCATGCAACTCTTTAATTTTTCCTTCTCTTTTGCAGACAGTGGGAGCAGCGGCTCTCTTGGTGGTCCAGCCCTTAATCCTATAAGTTCAACTCCAGCCTTAACGTACTGAACGTACTTTCCACTCTGCTCCAGTAGAGTGAAGAGAGGTAAGAGTCTATCATAAAGTTCCTTCGCACTCTTAAAATCCTTCTTCTTCACCGTCAACTCAAATATTTCTACGCATTCCTTCGGAACTATACATGCTACGCCTGCAACCCACCCTTTAGCACCCATCACGAAGGACTCGTAGGAAAGATCGTCCTTCCCAGCGAACACTGTAATTCTATTCTCAGCCAGCCTTAGAATCTCCTTTACCCTAGTAGGATCTCCTGAACTCTCCTTCACGTAATCCACAAGCTCTATTTCTTCACTGAGGTTAGCTATTGTTTCTGGGCTGATGTCGACTTGGCTGTGGCCTGGATTGTTGTAGACCATTATTGGTAGACCGACCTCAGCTATAGCCTTATAGTAGGCTGTTAATTCAGCCTCATCATGCTTATAGTAGAAGGAGGGCAGAACCATTACGCCTTCAGCACCCACCTCCTTAGCGTATCGAGTCTGGGAAACCGCATCCTGGGTTGTTAGTGCACATGTTCCAGCCACAAGCGGGATCTTCCACCTAACCGCCTCACCAACTATTTTATAGACCCTCCTCTGCTCCTCAAGACTCATAAGTGGGAACTCGCCAGCCGTACCGCAGGGAATTATTCCATGAATACCATTCTTTATTAAGAAATGGACAAGGTCTCTCAACGCATCATCATCAATCTCAAAATCCTCCCTAAACGGGGTAATTATGGGTGGAAAAATACCTTCCCAAACCAAACCAGAAACCTCCAATAAACTATTAACCATACCATATTTAAAATGATAAGTCGCTTTAGGAAGTAGCTGTTACAAGAAATGGAATTTTTAAGAAG
>CAZHYI010000119.1:0-4353 GCA_964536595.1 uncultured Candidatus Bathyarchaeia archaeon | reverse complement strand
GAAGTTTCCCTCACTTGCCTCCACAGTCTCCTTCCCTATCCCTATTATGAAGTTCTCTCCGTATGGGTGGAGATAGCTTGAATAACCACTTATTTTAAGCCACCCCAAAACCTTTGGGTTGTATGGATCAGTCAGATCTATAACGAAGAATGGATCAACCTTCTTGAAGGTTACTAAGTAGCATCTATGACCCATGAATCTAGCTGAGTATATTCTCTCACCAGGCGCTAAACCCTCAATCTTACCTACCACATTCAAGTCCATATTGAGAATGTAAACATCATTCCTCCTATTCCAACCTAAAGTCGTCGCTATCCTGAAGTAGCCTTCATACTCATCCATTGAGAACTGATTAAGTACACGCCCTGGAACTTCACCGCTCACCACATACTCTATCGCTCCATCCTTCAACCTTACCCTATGGATCACTGTTACCTCAAAACCTCTGGACATTCCCTTCTCGTTGCTGAAGCTTCTCCAGTTCGGAACCGCCAAGTAAAGGTTGTTCAGTGAAACATATACGCTTCCAGCTGAGCCTATAAGGAAGGTTTGTTGATTCGGCTTCTCCTCATCCACCTTAATATTAACCGCTAAGATTAATGTGTAAGCATAGGATGAGTCTGGAGTATCATAGTAATAGATCTCACTGGCTTTAATTTTGAATACTTTACTGTCAATGATCATCCTTGGAAGTTTAACATTATCCTCAATAAGGTATGCTGGTGAAACAGCTATGATGTATATGTAGTCGCCTATCATTCTCGAGGCTAGATACCAACCATCCAGCGTCACAACCCTCCTTAGTACAGGCGCACTCTTATTGGAAACATCATAGATCCTAACTGAAACAGACTGATTTCGAGGCATTAAGAACTCTTCGATTATAGCTAATCTATCATCATTAATGAATAAACCTGTTACATGGTTCTCTATTGGAACAACTGATAGAACCTTAGCATCCTCAGGCGGATAAGCCCTAACTATCACCACTCTGTCTTTCGAAGCTATGTATAGGTATTTCCCGTCAGTCTTAACTATGTCAGCTTCATCTACCCCAGCAACTTGAACGTTGGTTTTAGAATATTCAACCTCTAAACTCGACTTTGCTGTAGCCTCAAAAGCAAACGATTTAGGGATCGGCTGCCCATAAAGAGGTGTGAATTGGGACTTCTCATTTAGAAAACTCTTCAACTCATCGATGGAGCTAAACTTTTTTAGTAGAGGCGTAGTTGTCTCCAATCTCTCCAGAATGAGAGGGGTCGCCAGCCATGTCAACGATAAAGCGATGAGCATATAGATGAATAAATCTCTCATCACAATTCGCCTTCCTTTTAAGAAGTTTATTCGTTAAATCGGTAATATAATACCAGTCTTTAGAACGAGGTGTTCTACATTCCGGACAGAAAATTTTATGTAGTAAGACTTAACCTTAAGGCTAAGCCAGTCTAATTAATTGGTAAGGGATTGAGGGGTTGGTTTTACCATTTCATGATAGGAGCAGAAGATTAAGCTTTCCTTTAGGGGGAATACTGAATAAAGATTTAAGGTTCATTTTCACCTCAAACTTTATTGGATCATTCGGAGATGGCCTCTACGGTTTCCTCCTACCCTACTATATGAAAGAGCAGCTCGGCATAAGCCCCATCCAAATAGGAACGCTCTACGCAATAGCCTACCTAATGGCGGCCTGCACACTACTCTTAGGAGGCTTCCTAGCCGACAGGTATGACCGTAAAAAAGTTATGATTATCGGCTGGCTCATTTGGTCTCCCATACCATTAATATTCTCCTTAGCTGAGAACTGGATACAGATATTGCCCGGAATGATTCTCTGGGGCTTCTGGCTTGGCGGACCAACAAGTGCAGCCTACATAGCAACATCAGCTGATAAAGGCAAGTTAACTTTAACCTTCACTGCAATCTCGGCATCATGGTCTCTCGGCTACATTATCTCACCAGCTCTTGGAGGTTACATCTCAAGCATCTACAGTATGAAAGTTGTATTTTACTTAGCCTTCATATTCTATTCGCTAGCTGGTGTGGTGCTCCTACCCCTTAAGAGCCAATATACCGCCACTCTCTCACGTGGCCGCTCTGATATGAAAAACTTTTTGAAGATCTTTAGGACAGGTAGGATTCTGAAGGTTTCTGTATTATTCTCCACAGTGATGTTAATAATCTTCATGTTCAGACCCTTCATACCACAGTTCGTAGCGGACTTGTATGGCTTCAGCGGTTTTGAGGTCGGCCTCTTAGGATCTATAACATTCCTAGGCTCAGCACTTCTAGGGTTATTTGCAGGGAGAATTGGAGATCTATATGGGAAGACATATGCAATATCCATATCTTTAATGCTTTATTCCGCATCACTGATTCTACTATCACTGTCTTACTATTTCCCGGTTTTGGTTGTAGCCTTCTTTCTAGGCGGCAGCTCATACATATTCTGGTCCCTAATGAACGCCTTCATAGCACCTCTCGCCCCCAACCAGATTATGGCACGCTGGATCTCAATACCGCAAGCTGTAGCCCTCCTCAGTTCATTCTTAGCTCCATACCTAGGCGGTTACCTATATGAAATTTCACCCTATAACCCAGTCATACTTTCAGTTATTTCAGCCTCGATACTCGTAGTTCTTATCTTAAAAGGGATATTTAGCGAGTAATCGAAAGATTTGCTATATATTCTATTTTGGAGCACCGATAAGGGTCTGGAGGAAAGTGTATATGTCTCTCATTACACTTCTTGATCCTGAAAACTCAATTATTTTGCTTGGAGTGACTATGCGTATTACACCCTGCCTCGACACTATACCCCTTTCTTCATAATGTATCTCTCTAACCTCACCCATTCTTTCAGTGATTACCTTATCGGATTTGAGGAGTAGACCCTTACGCTTATACCACATTATCCTTCTATCGGTCAAGCATAATCGGTATGTATCACCTTGATACTTTACTTCGCCTTGACTTCTGTAAAGGATGTTCTCTCCAGGCAATAGGAAGTCCTCTATGGTCATAGTTGTAACCAATGAAATAATGGCTGAATTACGATTAAAGTTTTAAGTTTACAGCTGAACGAAAATGCGATCTAAATAGAGGATAGAACCACTTTTTTTAAGTAGTAGGTTTAATAAATAAAGTTAATAGGAGAGAAAGAATTGAAGGTTTCACAATCCATGAGGAGAGACGTCGTCACGATAGATGAGAACTGCTCCGTCATGGAAGCCTCGAGAAGGATGAGAGAGAAGAACGAGGGATGCGCAATAATTCTGAGAGAGGGAAAACCAGTAGGGATAGTGACTGAGAGGGATGTTACATGGAAGGTGGCTGGTGAAGGTTTAGATCCAAGGAAGGTTAAAGTTAAGGAGGTTATGTCCTCTCCACTGGTAACTGTTAGTCCAGACGCAACGCTCATTGAAGCCTCAGAGTTGATGTCTAAACATAAAATCAGGAGGTTAGCTGTTGTAAGTGACCATAAACTTCATGGGATATTGACTGCAGCTGATATAGCGATTAATCTCGAAGGATACGTGGATGATGAAGTAAGGAAGATTCTGAGAGCAACATTCTTCCCAATACCACACTAGCATGAAAGATTGAGAAGAAGGCTTAAAACCTTAATTCTACATTAGATAGGAAAACACGATTAAAGAGAGAAGTCTAGTTTGTAGGTTCTATTTTTTCGATTTTGTTACGTTAGGGTGTAAAGATCACATATCCATCACTGCTGTTTTAGGGGTATGGAGAATCAGTAAACTTTAGAAGCGTATGCAGCGCTTCTATCTATAGCTGAAGCCTCTCGCGGAGTGATTAAAGACATGAATGACAAAAGAAGCGGGAAGATAGTTGTTGTTTCCCACTGCATTTTGAATGTTCATTCTCTTGAGGACGGCTTAGCTATTTACCCCGGTCTCGAGGAAGAAGTGGTAACTCTACTAGTGAAGAAAGGCGTAGGCATCTTTCAGATTCCATGTCCAGAAATGGAGGTTTTCAGTATTTTTAGGAAGCCCCTACCGAAGGAGCCCTATGAAAGCCCGAAGATAAGGGAGAAGTATAGAGAACTTGCGGAAAGGATGGTGAAGAGGTTATTAGGGTTTAGGGAGAAGGGGTATGAGATAGCTGCGGTTCTGGGAGCGGAAGCCAGCCCCACTTGCGGAATAAGTCTTGTGGGTAGATGGAAGGATCCTTCTAAGAAAGGCAAATTTCCAGACGATGTAGTATTTGTTAAAGGAATGGGCGTCTTTATGGAGGAGCTGAAAAGAATCTCTGAGGAAAAGGGTATTCAAGCTAAGTGGATAAGAATACCTGGTAAATCAATACGAGCAATAAATCCCGACTCCTTTAAAGAAA
>CAZHYI010000118.1:0-4358 GCA_964536595.1 uncultured Candidatus Bathyarchaeia archaeon | reverse complement strand
CGCAGCCGTAGGCGGTTTCATACTACCCTTCATGCGGGAGTTAGGATGTAAGATTCCGCCCTTCGATTTTAACATACCTCAAGTCGTTTCTATGACAGCTGACCCACATAAGCTGGGTATGCAACAGAAGCCGACAAGCTCATTCATCCTGAGGGATAGATCTTATCTAAAAGCAATACCCGTCGAGAGAGTGCTTATTCCTACTCTTAGCGCCTCAGGACGTGTAGGTGCTTCAGCGGCTTCCCTCTGGGCACTCCTTCACTATCTAGGCAAGGAAGGCTACAAACGTTATATCAAGAATGCTCTAGATCTTACAAAGCTTATTGGCGAGGAAATACGAGAGATTGATGGCCTCAGATTATTGACGGAACCCGTAATAACGATAGTTACTTTCACCTCTGACAAGTACGATATAACTAAGATCAACGAGAAGATGAAGGAGAAGGGATGGGTTGCTGGAGTCGGGGAGCATATCGTAACAAAAACCAAGTATATGCGCGTCTTCGTTCATCCACTTAAAAGGAGAGAAATTATTGAGCAGTTCTTAGATGACTTGAAGATAGCTGTAAATGAAGTGAAGAGATAAAAAATACAGTGGGCGTAAAGAAGTTGCACATTGCGACTTGTTCTATTCGGATATAAGTTCTTCCATACCTACGAATTTCACATCAGGATATCTCTCCTTTGTCCATGTTAGAATATCATCTAGAAATCTTCCACCTGGATTGTTACCGAAGAACCCAAGTTCCGGTACGGGGTCCTCCCTGAAGTTTATCATGTGTAGGTAGAGACACACATACATTCCATGGCGAAATCTGAATTTAATGTGCTCTTTTACAGCTTCTAAGTATATCTCGTAGTCTTGAGGCGTGTAGAGGTTCTTTAGGAAAGAGCGGGAATAAAAATCAACTATGATTGTGTAAGGAATCTCCCAGATATACTCTGTTCTCCGGCAAATCCTTATTATCGGTTCTGAGCCACCTATCGGATAATTGCTTATCGCCTTAAAACCAGTTAGATGAAGGAGTCCATAGAAGGTATTTATGTCTTTAGGAACGAAAATTCCTGAAAGGTTAGATCCGCAACTCACGAATAAACTATATTTCCTTCCAAAAAGGAAATCGGCGAAATCTTGACAGTCTTTGAGAACTGAATAGATCTCATTCATAGTAATGAGCGGTCTGAAAAAATGTGGTTTTCCCCCATATTTCCCGATCATCCCTACACCACCGAAATCCTCATGCTTCCAGCCATGACAAGCTATATTTAGCAGTCCCTTCTGGAAGAGTCTCTTATAAACAGATTGATGCGCTCTCCACTCTTTAAGGAAACCGCTACATATAGCAGTAGTTATTACAGCTTTATGTTTTTCAGCCACCTTCATCATATTCTTAGATTCTGCAGAATCTGGATGGTCTGGGCAATCATCTATTCTTATGGCGAATTTTAAGTCGACCATAATTCACCTCCCTGAAATATAATTAAACATTTCATTCCTTATTGTTGTTTTATATTTCGAAAAGATTGTCCTATTAAACTGATAACGATTGTTTTATTAAGCCGTCTTTTAGATTATTCTATGTGGGGTTTAGATTTTGGGTATTTATGAGGAGTTGGGTGTTAGGAAGGTGATTAATGCTTCAGGGTCGATGACGAATTTAGGCGGGTCAATAATGGATAGTGAGGTTATAGAAGCGATGAATGAAGCTGCGAGGTCCTTCGTGTATATGGAGGAGCTTATAGAGAAGGCGGGGGAGGTAATTGCTGAAGTGACCGGTGCGGAGATGGGACTTGTAACCTCCGGTGCAGCAGCGGCTCTAGCATTGGCTGCTGCCGCTTGCATGACTGGTAAGGACCTATCAAAGATCAGTAGGTTACCTGATACCACAGGCATGAAGAATAAGATAATTATTCAGAGGTTACATAGAAACCCGTTCGATTCATGCATCAGGGCATCGGGAGCAAAGCTTGTTGAGGTTGGAAATAATTTCGGAACTGAAGCTTGGGAGATGGAGAATGCAATAGACGATGATACAGCGGCAATAGCCCATTTTGTCTTTGATCCTCAACCAGGCGTATTACCCCTAGAGAGGGTCATAGAAATAGGGAAGAAACATGATGTTCCAGTCATTGTGGATGCTGCTGCTGAACTTCCTCCTGTAGAGAATCTCAGGAAATTCATCTCCATGGGAGCCGACTTGGTATTATTCAGTGGAGGAAAAGAGATTCGTGGACCAAACGATTCAGGAATACTTTGTGGAAGGCGGGATCTCGTTGAGGCTGCATACATGAACTCTTTCACCCATCATTTCGGATGGTTTGGGATAGGTAGACCGATGAAGATAAGTAAGGAGCAGATAGTTGGGTTAATAGTTGCCTTGAGAAAGTATGTTAGTAAGGATCATAATGCTGAAATGGAGAGATGGAGGGCGATGGCTGAGTACATGGCAACTGAACTGAGTAAACTCCAGAATATAGAGGTGAAGGTTATAATACCTAGGATGGGGCCTAGACCTCTATGTATTCCACGCACTGAAGTGAAGCTGAATGAGGAAGCGTTAGGGCTCTCCACTGCAGAGTTGATAAAGAAGCTTAGGGAAGGAGATCCCGCAATAGAGGTTTGGCGTGTTCCAGGAGAGCCGGTGATACACTTAAATCCACAGTGCCTCCAAGATGGGCAAGAGAGAATTGTGGTGGAGAAGATAAAGAAGGTATTGAGTAGGTGAATGGTGATGTATGACATAGTCATTAAGAATGGACATGTTATAGATCCATCCCAAGAACTCGATGAGTGCTTGGACATAGCTATCCTTGAGGGTAAAATAGCTGAAGTAAGCAGGGGAATTAATGCTTCATTAGCGAGGCATGTGATTGATGCTTCTGGCTTAATAGTGACTCCTGGACTTGTGGACCTTCATGTTCACTGTTGTCACTACATCGCCTATATAGGGATAGATCCTGAGGCGAACTGCCTTGCCAAGGGAAGTACAACAGTTCTTGATGTTGGATCAACTGGAGAGCTTAACTTCATGGGTTTCAGAAAGTACGTTATTGAGAGGAGTCGGACAAGAATCTTTGCTTTACTAAACATTGAATCTTTAGGTATGATTGAGTTCGCTAGGGAGCAGGAGTGGCCGAAACTAATAATGGAGTATGAGGAGATGTTCATAAATGAGAGAGATACCTTAAGCATGGTTAAGGAGAATCGTGATGTAATATTGGGTATTAAGTGGGCTCACCACACACCTAAAGGGTTGAGGTTAGCCAGGAAGGTTGCTGATGAGGCTGGATGTATGTTGATGGCTGAGAATCACTATCAGCCTGAAACATTAACGTACTTAAAGAAGGGAGATATAGTGACCCATATTTTCCATGCTTATCAGCCAGCTATTAAGTTGAGGCCTAACGATGGGTTGCTGGATGCGGATGGCAATGTACAGCCAGAATTTTATGATGCTATCAAACGTGGAGTTATAATTGATGTTGGGCATGGAGCAGGAAGCTTTGTGTGGGAGGTTGCTGAGAAAGCTTTTGATCAAGGTATAAGACCTCACACGATAAGTACAGACTTGCATGTAATGAACGTTAATGGGCCAGTTTATGATCTACCAACAACGATGTCTAAATTCCTATTGTTAGGAATGCCTCTCTACGATATTGTTAAGGCTAGTTCTACGAAACCCGCTGAAGTCATGGGTATGGAGAATGAGATAGGAACACTGAAACCTGGAGCAAAAGCTGATGTAGCAATCTTCAAGCTTGAAGAAGGCAAATTCACATTCCTTGATGTTAATGGTACAGGGAGGGTAGGATCTCAAAGGTTAGTTGCAACTAAAGTAATTAAGGATGGAGAGATCGTCATTTAGTGAAAATGAATTTCCACTCTATTTTTACAATACACTTATTCTTATGGCGTCATTGACGGTTAATTTTAAATATGCTATAGAGTGAAAAATATATGATTGAGGGGTTATATTGAGTAAAGAAGAAACTGAAGAGAAAGATGTTTCTAGACGTCAATATGTCGCTGCTGTTGGAGGGCTTGTTGCAGGCTTAGTTGTAGGTTTTGCTGGGGGATACGTGACTGCTCCTGGAAAGGTTGTGGAAAAAGAGGTTACGGTTGAGGTTACGAAAAAGACTTATGGTCCTTGGGAACCTTACGAGCAGAAGCCCGCCACACCTCTAAAGTGGGTTCATTGGGGTTACAGGCCAGACATAATCACAGAAAATATTGATGTGTTCTGTCAGCAAAATAACGAGAATGTTGAGCAGGAACAGATAACGGGTGATTATCAGCCTTTGGTTGAGACTAAATGGATGGCTGGAGAAAAGTTTGATTGTGTTTATGGGAATGACTA
>CAZHYI010000117.1:0-4369 GCA_964536595.1 uncultured Candidatus Bathyarchaeia archaeon | reverse complement strand
TACTTCAACCACTTCTCTCGTCTTCTTTAGCTCCTCTATGTCCTCCGTAACTATCAAAGGAATCTCTAAAACCTCATCTATGACGTGCCCACGGGAAGACATCAAATCCTTAGATGCAGTAGCGGCTATAGCGGATAGTAAAGCAAGCCTTTTCTCCTTTTTAGGTATGCGTTTAATGATCTTCTTCTCCGCTACTGGTGGATGGGTTCTTCTACCTCCCACAGCGAAGGGTATTAAGGCAGCCCTCATACTACCTTTAATCCTTGAAACCCTGGCCACTCCATGCCCCACACCGATGGATTCCGCTGTCGTTCTCTTTCCAGCCATTGGGTCTCTCCCCTGAGGCTGGAATTTACTGGACTGTTGAGCTAGGAAAGCTCTCTTTATCGCTACTGGGTGAAGCGGAGTCTTGAATACTTCGGGAAGCGTTATCTCTTCCTTTGCTTTACCATTAATATCGTAAACGTGAATTTTAGGTTGCTCCATCGCTTACCCCTGCTTAGATTCTAATGATATGTAAGTTATCTTTGGAGGTGCCTCCACAACTTTCACTGGTGGACGGGCAGGATACCTAAGCTTAATGAGGCGCTTCGGAGGCCCTGGAACGCTACCCTCCAGCATGACGTACTCTCCACGTACAATGCCATAATTAACGAATCCACCTTCAGGCGTAACTTCCTTACCATCCGACCCAATCTTCAAGATGCGTTTATTATACTCAATTCTCTGGAAGTACCCCATCTGCCCAGCTCTAGGTACAGTATAAACCACCCTAGCTGGATGCCATGGACCGATGGCTGCAACTCCCCTCTTCGTCTTTCGTGCTTTATGTGAAAGTATCTTCACGCCGAACCGTTTAACTGGCCCTTGAAATCCCTTACCTTTAGTTACAGCGATCACATCCACGTAACTTCCTTCTTTGAATACGTTGGAGATGGATAGTGTTTTTCCCAGTAGGTTCTTTGCGTATTCTACTTGTTCCTCTATTGCTCCACCACCGATCTTGATCTCCATTAGGTCAGGCTTCTTCTTTGGGACACTGGCTAATCTTGGTTGTGTCGCCGCTATAACTCTCACATCATCTATCCTATCTAAATTCTCATCTATCTTTTTTAGTTGAGCATCCATATCCAGCTTCTTTGGTAAAGTGATTATTCTATCAAGGTCCTTCGGTAAATCTTCAAACCAAGCCTCAGTTAAGGTTTTTAGGCCGTAGGGTGTATTCTCATAAACTCTTACTCCACAAACCTTCATTGGAGGTGCATCTATAATCGTAACAGGCTGGAAGATCTCTCTTCCATAATAAATTGAGCCCTTCTTCTCCTCCACATAAAAGACATGTGTCATTCCCGCCTTATAGCCAGCGAAGGCTAAGGGGACGGGGCCTTCCTCCACGACGGGCCAATACCGTATTCTACCTAAATGCCTTGCAGCCCTACCTCTAGGTAGATAGGCTAATGAACCTCTTCTTGGAGCACTCTTCTTTCTATGGCCCAATTTGAACCCTTCTCACGTATTCCCTACTTATCCTCTCCAATTTGAGAAAGAGGTTATAAATGTTACGAAAACTGAATTTAAAGATTCTAGTATCGAAAGCTTTTTAATTGGTTTATTAAAATCTATTGGCTGTCAGGTGGTTGATGTGGAGTTCTATGAAGTGTTAAGGACACGTAGAAGTGTGAGGTCTTACAGGCCAGATCCTATACCTGAAGATGTGTTAAAGAGGGTTCTGGACGCTGCTAGGATGGCTCCTTCAGGTCTCAATATACAGCCATGGAAGTTCATTGTGATCCGGAATAAAGAGATTAAAGAGAAGGTTGCTAAGGCATGTAACAATCAGAGCTTTATAAGTGAAGCACCAGTTGTTATAGTGGCTTGCGGATACGACATTGAGTATGATAGAGGCGGATATATGGGTGAATTGAGCATGATAATGGATGTGAGTATAGCGATGACTCATTTGATACTGGCTGCTAGGGCTGAGGGTTTAGGCACCTGTTGGATAGGGGCATTTAGCAATAAAGAGTTGAAGAGGATCCTTAATGTTCCAGAAAACTATAATGTGGTAGCTATTACTCCCTTAGGTTATCCTAAATCGGAGAACGCTTTCATTGAGACTACGAGGAGGAAACCTCTGGAAGAGATAGTGTGTTACGAGAAATTCAGTTAACTCAACCCTTCTCCCAAACCATATTTATTATTGCAAGTGTAGCCACAACAGCTTCTTCAGTTCTAACCGTTGCGGTGCCTTGGTTACGGATCATGTTCAGAACGAAATCCACAGATTCCTCAAGATTCAGATTCTCACGCTTCGCTATCTCATATAACCCTTGAGTTGGAGCGCCGAACAGAAGAAGAATCTTTTTAGAGAGTTTTATTCTTTCTTTAAGTTGATCTATTTCTTCATGTACATCTTTACCTCGCCTTGAGGTCGCTATGATTAGTTCATCAGCCTCTCTTCTCAGCAGATCACTTAGCTTTTCTCCTCTATTTCTAACAGTGTATCCCCAATAGATTTCAACATCCTCCTTCGAGACGAGCTTACCTAACGCCCTTCTTCCTAATCCCACAATCTTAACGGTCACTCTCTTCCCGATAGGGAGTTTAACATTCGGGATATGTGCGGGTCTCGATACGCCAATATCCACTAAGCTTCGTTTCTCAGAGGAGGAGATAACTATTCCCTCTCTATACTCACCAACAAATAGATCCACAAACCTCCTCTTTACTGGATGATGCGGGGTTCTTAGGGGAGGTAACACTCCCGCGTATCTGAGGGAGGGCTTCATAGGGATTAATCTACGCCTTAAGTACTGCGGCGTCTCCATGTAGGAGAGTATGTCAGCTATTAGCTCGCTAGATTCCTTCTGGTCAGTGTTCGGCATGTCCCTGTAAACAATTATCTCATTTACCCGAAATATGGAGGCCGCTCTCCCAATTAATCCAACCATCAATGTCTTATCGCGTTTATGCGGTATATCATCAACTATGGAGGCTGGAATAGCGATCGATAATCTTTTAGATCTGCGTGGCGGACTGAACCTATCTTCACTCATCTAGGAAACTCCCTTCCCTCTAACTACCAACTCCAGAAGCGATCAACTTCCTATTTAAAAGTTTTAAGAATATAAAGACTCTTAAAGGAACGTGAATAAATTTGGTTGAATCTGAAATTCTAGACAACATTGACACCATCAGAAGAATCGATCGTGAAGACATGATCGGGCACTGTTTAAGATTTGCGGATTACTGTGAAGAATCCCTCAAATTATCTGAGAAATTTATCAGTGAACATAAAGAGTTGGATGAGTGGTCAGGTAGAATTAAGAATTTAGTTATCTGTGGGATGGGAGGCTCAGCCATAGGTGGAGACTTAATTAAAGCACTCCTCAAAGATGAGTGTCCTTTACCTATACAAGTCTATAGGGATTACCGCCTTCCCAAGTATGTTGGGCATGAAACATTGTTTTTTGCTGTAAGCTACTCTGGAAATACTGTGGAGACTCTAAACTCCTTTGTTGAAGCCATAAAGAGGGGAAGCATGGTAATATCAGTCACATCTAACGGTAAACTTTCAAGCTACTCTCAAAGACTGAATGCGCCTCTCCTGAAGATTCCGGAGGGCCTACCGCCAAGAGCCGCACTGCCATACCTCTTCATACCAATACTGATGATTCTTAACCATTTAGGCTTAACATCCAACTCTAAAAAGATGGTTGTTGAGGCTATGGAGGAGCTGAGGGCTCTGAAAGATAAATTGAAGCCCGATTCTCCCATAGAGAAGAATGAATCTAAGAGATTGGCATGTGAAGTTTATGGTAAGACCCCTCTTATCCTGGGTTATGGTGTTATGGGGACTGTGGCTCACCGATACAGCACACAATTTAACGAGAATAGCAAAATTCTAAGCCTATACAACTTCTTTCCAGAGTTCAACCATAATTTAATAATGGCCTGGAAAGGGAAAAGCGTATCCACAGAGGATTTAGTGGTCATCATTCTAAGAGATCCAGATGAAGAGATTTACATCAAAGAACTTATTGAAACTGCTCGTTCATTAGCTTTATCAAGGAGAAGTAAAGTTCTTGAGGTTACCGCGAGAGGGAAACAAAATATTTCGAAGGTTCTCTCAGCTATCCTCATAGGCGATTTAGCCAGCGTATACTTAGCCATACTTAGAGGAGTCGATCCTACACCTGTAAAATTGATAGAGAGGCTTAAGGGGCAACTTAAGAGGATTATAGATCTTCCAGAAAGAATCGAACGAGAGATTGAGAAGCTTTTGGAGAAAGATGCTGGTCAGAAATAAATCTCAATAGTTCTTACTCTAGATGAAATTCTTATAAAGATAGCTCTTCATTACAGATTT
>CAZHYI010000116.1:0-4374 GCA_964536595.1 uncultured Candidatus Bathyarchaeia archaeon | reverse complement strand
TAAATAGATAACTAAAATAGGAAAACGCTTTATTTGAGAATCTTTGAGAATCTAGTTAGCTGTAACAACTCTGAATCCCATTACCAAAAAGATAATATTTAAATATCATTATTGATATCAAAGTTGATGTTTAAAGGAGTGCGATCTTCATGTTTAACTATTATCGCAATGATGCTGATATTTATAAATACTAAAAAGATTAGAGGGATGAATGGATTGACTGAAAATGTTATTGAAGCTAAAGAACTGACAAAAGTTTTTAATGGATACTTAGTTGCGGTTGATCATGTAAATTTTGAGGTTAAAAAGGGGGAAATTTATGGATTTCTAGGTCCAAATGGAGCTGGAAAAACAACCACGATAAACATGCTCATTACAGTTTTAAAGCCGACTGAAGGAACAGCTATGGTTTGTGGATACGACATCTTGAGGGAAGCAAATATGGTACGAAGGAGAATAGGCGTTGTACCACAAGAGTATACTGCCGACGAAGATTTAACAGGATATGAGAACATAATCTTATGTGCTGATCTATATGGAATTCCACGAGATGTATCGAGAAGAAGGGCTTTAGAGCTCCTCGACTTAGTGCAATTAACAGAATTTAAGGATAAGAAAGTTGAAACTTACTCTGGTGGAATGCGTAGAAGGTTAGAACTTGCATGTGGCTTGATAAATAGACCAAAAATACTCTTCCTTGATGAGCCTACACTTGGTTTGGATGTGCAAACAAGATCAAAGATTTGGGAATATATTAAGCTTTTAAAGAAGGAGTATGGAATGACGCTTTTCATGACAACGCATTATCTAGAAGAAGCTGATGCACTTTGCGATCGAATAGCAATTATAGATCACGGTAAAATACTCGTTGTAGATTCGCCTGAAAAATTGAAAAGTAGCCTTGGTGGAGACATAATAACTTTAAGGGTAAATTGTGATAAAAGCATTTTTGGCATAATTGAAAAAATGGAAAATGTGAAGGAAGTTAAGAAGATTAAAGGTGAATATAGAATTAAAGTGAAAAATGGAGAGTTGACGGCTCCATTAATAATTGAAGCTTTAAGAAATGAAGGAATAACCGTCACAAAGCTTTCTTTGAGTAAGCCTTCACTAAATGAGGTTTACTTAGAGTACACTGGAAGAAGTGTACGAGATCAGGAAGAATCGATGGAAGATTTTAGAGTTCACCGTATAACTCTAAGGAGGGCTAGAAAGAGATGAGAAAGGAAAAGCTTTCTGCGAATCCGCTGCATGGTTTATGGGCATTAACTCATCGAGAATTAAAGAAATGGTATAAAGAACCATTCGTATTGTTAATATCGATAATACAACCAATAATATGGATGGGTCTTTTCGGAAAAGCGATGAATATAAACTTGATTTTCACACAAAATTTGCCGTCAGGTTTTCCATCTGAGATTGCAGAGCAAATTATGAAGCAAACTTTTGGCACCAGCGATTACTTTTCTTTTATGTCAATAGGTATGCTTTCTTTTGTAACTCTCTTTACAACAATGTTCAGTGGAATGTCAATAGTTTGGGATAGGAGACTTGGTTTTCTAAATAAGGTATTAAGTACTCCGGTTGCTAGAAGTGTCATAATTTTCTCAAAAATCTTTTCAGCAACGATTAGATCTCTTATACAGGCAAGCATAATTCTTGTCTTCGCATTTCTATTTGGAATGAAAGTTGGGTCTAGCTTCACTCCAATCAACATTCTGGGGATCTATGTAGTTCTATTCATACTCTGTATCGGCCTCTCTTCACTTTTCTTAATGATAGGGGTTCGTTCAACAAGATGGGAAACCCAAATGGCAGTTGTGAATCTGCTTAACTTACCATTAATGTTCACAAGCAATGCACTGTTTCCAACTTCAATGATGCCGGACTGGCTACGACCCATAGCAAATCTAAATCCAATAACCTACTCAACAGACGCTATTAGGCAATTAATACTTTATGAAACAAACTTCAATCAGTTAATGTTAGATCTCACATACATATCACTCTTTACACTGACTATAGCCTCAATAAGTATACTTCTAGCTTGGAAATATCTAAGGAAATAAGCGCTATCGTTTTAAGTTTCAGCCTCAACCTTCTACTAGTTACAAGCTCAATCCTCGAGCTGAACGTAAAATTCGTATAGCACCAATCAAAACATAATTCGAGTTCAACAAATACAGTTAAAGAGAAGATGTGGCAATATTTGGAGGTACAAGTAAAAAATATATTTAGGAATTCTAAAGTAGTATAACACGAGCCCTGGTAGTATAGCCCGGTCTAGTATAGGCGGCTGTCGCCCGCCCGACCCGGGTTCAAATCCCGGCCAGGGCGCCAAACCTTTAAAAACTTACCCGGGGTATGATGTAATTTAAATGTGTGAGGGGGACCTCTTCTCTTTTAATTTCTTTAAGAAGCTTATTACCTCCTCCCTATAGTCTTTAGGTGGAGGAGCTCCCACTAATTTTTCGTACCACCAATCAAACCATTTTATCGTGTCTTCCAATGCAGAGTCAGGATTTCTCCTCATAAAGAACATTAATCTATTCTTGAAGATTGTTTGTTCTTTTGGTGTGAGCATGCCTCTTCACCTTTATAGTTCTCTATTTTTTGCTTATATTTAAGATGAATGATTCATCCTATCCAGATCCATCTTGAAGTGTTTCATAGATTTAATTTGTGTTGGAAGATAGTATATGAAGTTTGAAAGTTGGAGTATGGGGACTATGGGAACTCCGTTATAAAACTTGAATGATTGAGGATAAAGAGAAATCACCACTGGAAGCGCTGTTATTTGTTTCCAGCCTTTCAGCTTCAGCTTCTCTTTAATTTCCGAAGCCACATTTAAGAAGGCCTTGATTCTCTCAGTTTGTTTTTCAATAATTCTATGTAGAGAATAAGATAGATGTGTTTTAATCCAGTGTTTACAGTCAACGCATATTATTATGGGTTTCTTGTATGCCAAAACATCTATTTCCCACCTTCGATCGCAACTGCTGAAACGAAAATTTCTTACAACGCTATAACCGTTAACTTCAAAGATTTCTGCCGCAATCCCTTCAAAATCTCGCCAATCAATTAGTTTGCAGACTTTTTCCACATCTGAACCTAGCTTTATGGCCAATAATGCAATTTCTATCTTCTTAACCACATCGAATCTTACTTGAGAATTATAGATTTGGATATAACCATTGGATGAAAGCTTATTGAGAATTAACTCTGTGACATCTTTAGGAAACCTAATCTCGCAATACAACTCCTCCATTTCTATAGGTTTCCTAAAATCCCTTTTCAAAATATGAAGTATGACTTCTCTCTCAACTTCTGGATTTACATTCATTTCCATCTTTAGTGGTAAGTGTGTTCCGGATCAGGGTATCTCCCCAACAATACATCCATCTTGAAGTTAGTTATGGCTTCCTTAATTACTCTATTTAGATTAGCGTATCTCTTCAAGTATTTTGGTTTGAAGCTTTCATCCATACCTAACAAATCATTCACCACAAGAACTTGACCATCACAATATTTCCCAGCACCAATACCTATTGTTAACGCCCTAACAGACTCAGTTATTTTCTTTGCGAGACTTTCCGGTATACATTCCAGAACAATCGAGAAAACCCCTAACTCATCCAATTCAAGAGCATCATTTAATAGTTTTTCAGCTTCTTCAGGCTTTTTTCCGTACACTCTATACTTCTCTACTCTTTGAGGAAGAAGTCCTATATGACCCATTACAGGTATATCCTCACTAATTAAAGCCTTCACTATTTCAGGTTCGTTTCCTTCAAGCTTTACCGCTTTGGCACCGCTATCCAAAAATAGTTTTGCGTTCTTTAATGCTTCATCGACGCTTCTATAACTATTTATAGGCATATCTCCAACTATTGGTGTGTTCTTCGCTCCTCTAGCCACAGCCCTAGTATGGTAGAGCATATCATTCATAGTTACACTCTTTGTGTCAGGATGACCTTGAAAGACCATGCCTAAACTATCCCCCACCAAAATTAAATCTATCCCTACCTCATCAATTATCTTTGCCATTTGATAGTCGTAAGCCGTTAACATAACAATTTTTTCTTTGCCCTTCTTTTTAGACAAGTTTTCTATAAAACTCATCTTCCTCACCATACGCTGCAAAATTTAGATGGTAAATTGAAAGCTTTAAACATATTTCTTGAGTTCATGCACGAATTTATCTATATCCTCTTCAGTGTTGTAGAAGTGAGGTGAAACTCTTATCCCGTGAGCATAGTGGTCGCCTCCAGTAACCCATAATCCCACCGCTCTAAGTCTTTGAGCTATTTTCCATGGGTCACCCTTCCCCTCCAAAGGGAACTCTACTCATGAAATCTTTATTCATCCAGGTCC
>CAZHYI010000115.1:0-4378 GCA_964536595.1 uncultured Candidatus Bathyarchaeia archaeon | reverse complement strand
AACTCCCAATGATTAAATCTTCAGACATTGTAGTGATAGCTATTGGGGCAAAGCCCGGGGATGTTTTAAGAATTGTGAGGGACAGCGCAACGACAGGAAGACACGTCACCTACAAGCTTGTAGTTCCTGCTTAAGGTTCCGTAAGTCTTTTTATTTTCTTTTAAAAAATTATTTAATGTAGGAGATAGGACTTGACTAACACTGTGAATATTGTAGAGCGGAAAAGTGTTCCGGAAGGACTTGTGCTTTTTCAGGGATTGCCAGATGTAGGACTTGTAGGTGTTATAGCAGCCTCCCACATAGCGCAGCAACTAAAGATGGAGGAGGTAGCTTACATAAATTCAAGTTTACTACCGCCCGTAATTCTTCTCAAGAATGGTTTACCTCACTCTCCCATAAGAATATTCGGAAATGATACTTTCTTAACGTTAACGTCAGATATACCGTTGCCTCCGAATGCTGTACAACCAATAATACACGCCATTATAGAATGGATAAAGAATAAGAAAGTGAAAATGGTCTTTGGGTTAAGCGGAATAGCTGTTCCGAACAGACAAGATATAGAGAAACCTAAAGTCTACAGTGCATGCTCCACCAAAGAGATTCTTGAAATGCTCAAGGAGAAGGGAATGACTGTGATAGAGAACGCCTTCCTTGTAGGCCCATTAGCTCTCACTCTACACTACTGTGCTGAGAATGAGATTTCCGCCGTGGCTTTACTTGCCGAGTCATTCTACAATTACCCAGATCCTGAAGCCGCCGCTGCAGTAATTACTGCGCTTAACGAGATTGTTGAGGTGCCTGTTGAGGTTTCAACTCTTATTGAGAAGGGTGAGGAGATCCGTCTTAAGATGAGGGATATTATGAAGAGGACTCAGCCCGCTATGGCTCAAATGAGGAAGTCTAGGGAGTACGATATGCCAGGTTACTATGTGACTTGAGGGGGTGAAAGTATGAGGAGAAGGCGCTCAATTTTTGATATAATGCGGGAATATATGGAGGAGCTGGAGCAGCTCACTGAAGAAGCTATCAGAGAAACCTTTGAGCGGCCGAGCTGGGATCTCGAATCATGCTCTCTAGAGCCATTGTTCAATATAGATGTCACATCTGATAACGTCATAATCACAGCTGACATGCCCTTCGTGAAGCCAGAAACAATAAAAATTGTGGCGTTGGATGAGGATCTAATTGAAATTTCGGCTGAGATGAAGATGAGGATCAGATTTGAGGATTTCGGAGTCTGCCATAGGCAGGGCGAGTTCTCATCTTTCCGCTGTAGAATTCCATTGCCTGTTCCTGTTGAATTGGAGAAGGCGAAGATTAGAGTTAAGAAGGGTATAATTGAGATTAAGCTGCCTAGAAGAAGAGGGTATAGAATAGAGGTAGAATAACTCCTCTTTTCTATCAACTATCCTGGTTTGGTTGGTCTTTCTGAAACTTCCCTGAGAACTATAGGTCTATAGTAGGAACCTATATATAGGCCATTAGAAGACAAAGTATTCATTATTTTCTTCAACTCATCGAATGTGAAGTGACCCATAATTATCAGTGGCTTCTCTTCATGAATTATCTTAAGTAGAGGAAGCAACTCTGTTACTGGAGGTCCAGAGTGGGGAGGCGGATCGATGCTTACCTCAATTGATTTAGCCTTCTCCCTAGCGACTATCCTAGCGAATGAAGGGCCCTTCTCATAGAGTGGTCCAGAATGGAGATGTAGAATGGAGTATTCAAACTTCTCTGATACTTCATCATGGATGGGGCTTAAATATTCCTCATAGAGCTTTGGACTTATCGCATGGGAAGCGTCGGCCTGTAGATAAACGTATTTCCCCGGAGACCATACGCCATACTGATTCGAGTATCCGCCATGGAACGGCGGAATAATCTTCAGTTGTTCCTCCATCACTTTGATTGTGACTTTTGCCAGTTCACTCAGCAACTCTACACTTTTCTCAGGAGCCTTATAGACTGATAGGCAGAGATTTTTTATTCCTACGAGAGCCTCAAACATATCGATTGGTCCCCTCATCAATGTATGTGAAATTAGGTATGAGGGGAAGAAGTTGTCTACGCAGAACTTAACGAACTCTTTGAGTTTGTTAAGCCACTCCTCCTTAATCTCTACTTTACAATCTTTCTTATACCAGTCTTCACTCCATATCGGTTCAGACCACATTGTGTTGGCGCTTAAGCCCACCCGGATTTTACAACCGATTATTGCTTCCATCCATGGAACTTTGAAGTAGGGTTGAATAGGTAGGAAGGCATCGACTTGTCTAGCCGGCCCTCCCACATCCGTGTGGAATATGGAGTGTGGCCAAGCATAGGTGTGCGGGAAATACTGCTTGGGTGAGTGTATGTATTCGGGAGAAAGCAATTCTGGAGTTAGATGGATGTCTTCCTCAGCCATTCTTCCGTCGGCTAGGGGTAATTCCATAGGTGTGAATCCTATGAAGTTCATGAGTGGCCTGTCAAGCTCTTCCATCTTCCAGAAGGCTTTATGTTTATCAAGCAAGCTCGCTATGTCACTTCTCATTTAATCACCTTGCGCAACCATATTTCTGAAAGATGTATTTTACTTTAATTTGTTTTCGGAAATGAGCTTTGATGCATCAAAATATACACAAAAGTCTTAAATATTACATATCTTCACAATTAAATACTTAACTTGGAGTTGATAGCTATGCAAAAGAAGATATTTCTGGATGAAGATGAGCTTCCTAAGAGATGGTACTGTATCCTACCGGATCTTCCAGAGACTCTCCCGCCGCCCATAGACCCTAGGACAAGAGAACCGGTAAAGCCTGAAGTCTTGACTGCTATATTCGCTAAGGAATTAATCAAGCAAGAGATGAGTGAAGAACGGTGGATAAACATACCGGAAGAAGTGTTAGATGTATATAGGATATGGAGGCCGACCCCCCTCTTTAGGGCTGAGAGGCTTGAGAAGGCTCTGAAGACGCCTGCTAAGATATACTATAAATATGAGGGTGTTAGTCCTCCAGGCAGCCATAAACCGAATACGGCTGTAGCTCAAGCCTACTACAACATGAAGGAGGGGCAGGAGATTCTAACAACTGAAACAGGGGCTGGTCAGTGGGGTTCAGCCTTAGCTTTCGGATGCTTAACGTTTGGGATGAAGGCTAGGGTCTATATGGTTAAAATTAGTTATTACCAGAAGCCCTACAGAAGAGTTATGATGGAGACTTGGGGTGCAGAAGTTATACCGAGTCCAAGCGATAGAACTGAGAGTGGAAGAGCTGTTCTGAAGGAGGATCCTGATAGCCCTGGAAGTTTAGGTATAGCAATAAGCGAGGCTGTGGAGGACGCTTTGAAATCTGAAAATGCAAAGTATACGCTTGGAAGTGTTCTTAATCATGTGTTAACCCATCAAACAGTGGTAGGCCTTGAGACTAAGAAGCAGCTAGAAAGTATAGATGAGTATCCAGATATGGTGATTGGATGCGTAGGTGGAGGAAGTAGCTTCTCGGGTTTGTATTGGCCATTTTACTATGATATGGTCCACGGAAAGGCTAGTAAAGATATAAAGTTTATAGCTGTAGAGTCAAGCTCATGCCCGAAGGTTACTAGAGGCTACTACACTTATGATCATGGAGACGCAGCCAGAAAGACTCCTATGCTGAAGATGCATACGCTTGGGCATATGTTTGTTCCTCCGCCCATACATGCTGGTGGACTAAGGTATCACGGGATGGCTCCCACTCTATGTTTACTGAAAAGGAAGGGCATAGTGGAGAGTAGGGCGTACGATCAAGTCAGTGTCTTCGAGGCGGCTACATTATTCACGAGAACTGAAGGCATCTTACCTGCTCCGGAGCCGAGTCACGCAATAAAGGCTGTGATTGATGAGGCGATTAAATGTAGAGAGAGCGGTGAGGAGAAGACTATCCTATTCCTGCTGTGTGGTCACGGTCACTTCGATATGCAAGCCTTCGATGACTATAATAATGGTAGACTCCCGCCCTACGAGTATCCAGAAGAGGAAGTTACGAAGTCTATGAAGAAACTTAAAGAGCTGTATCCATGGCTTAAAATAGAGGTTTGAAGATAATAAATATAGGCGTTGGGGGAATGTGGAGTAAAGTTGTGAAGCACATTGGAGACCATCCTGAGAGGTTGGCTGTGGCTAGGAAGCTGATTGAGAATGGTTTAAACATTAGGAATGAAAAGATTTACCTTAATGAGATTGAGATACCGTTTATAGGTATAGCTAGAGCAGCCAATGTGGACAGAAGAACTGTAGTGAGAACTATAAGGGATATAGAGAGTAACCCGGAACTCGAAGTTTTATTTAGAAACTTGAGGTCGGCGGGCCATTCATTGAGAGAGGTTGCTCGCCACATCGGGTTGGGGGTTA
>CAZHYI010000114.1:0-4432 GCA_964536595.1 uncultured Candidatus Bathyarchaeia archaeon | reverse complement strand
ACTATTGCCATTCAACATAGAAGAATGAATACAGTAGTTAAAAACCTTAATTAACCCCTCATTTTTTGTTGTTAGCTTTTTGAAAGATTTCCATAGCCGCTTCCCTACCAGCACCTTTAGTCACATCAAGACCTAACTCAATCAATGTCTCCTCTAGAGCTGAGAGAGTTCGAATTATATAGGTCATGTCGGATGTTATTCCCATATGGGCTATCCTCAAAACCTTCTCATAGAGCTCCTCCAACCCATCACTTATTATGATGCCGCGCTTCCTCATTCTGGCTGTTACTTCACTAGCCTTCAATCCTTCCGGAACCTTTATGCCAGTAACAGTGTTCGAAGCGTAACTCTCCTTCAGAGGATACGGTTCAAGACCCATAGCCCTAATTCCCGCTCTTAACGCTTGACCACCAACTATATTCCTCTGAATCCTAACCTCTAATCCCTCATCAAAAATATACTTTAAAGCCTCATTCAACGCGAAAGTCATATGGGGAGACGGTTCTATCGGATGCCTTCTGAAACCCCATATTAACTTCCCGCCACGATCCTTAGGAATCCACATCTCTAACCAGCGGTATAAGTCAAACGCAAAACTACTGGCTGGCTTCTTTCTTTTCTCCATTACTTTCCAAGCCTCATCGCTTACAGATACGATTGATAAACCTGCAGGTGCACCGAAACATTTGTAGCAGCAGGTACAGTTAAGGTCTATATTCCACTTATCGGTCTCTACATAATCGCCTCCCGTAGAGGAGACTGTGTCCACCAAGAAGAGGGCGCCGTATTCCTTCACTACCTTGCTGATCTGATCTATAGGGTTTCTAACTCCAGTAGAGGTTTCATTATGAACAACAGCAACCAATTTCACATCTTCCTCACTCTCAAGCTTCGCTTTAACACTCTCAATATCTACGGATCTCCGCCAATCCTCTTTTAACTCAACAACTTCGCCACCGACTCTACTTGCGATTATACCTAACCATTTGCCGAATACGCCGTTATTTATGGTTAGAACCTTATCTCCAGGCTCTATAACGCTTAGGAAAGCTGCTTCAATGGATACTCTGCCTGAACCGGGAAAATGAACAACATAATTCTTGGTCTTCATCAATCTCTCTAATAGAAGTTCGGTCTCATCCCAAAGCTTAACATACTCTGGATCTCCAGGCGTCACTGCTCGCCTCACCATAGCTCTCAAAACCCTTACAGGTATCTCAGTCGGTCCAGGAGTCATAAGAAAAGACATAGTGGATCATCACACCCCGATTCTATATAGCTGTATAGGAAATATTATTTTTCTCCAAAAACACAGTTTTTAGGTCTTACCCATCCAGTCCAACCGGACAAGCCTTTATGCATAAGCCGCAACGTTTACCCTTAAGTGTCTTAAAGATGTATTCGTAACATTTCTTTTTATCTATCAACCAGCCTGTTTCTGGGTTATACTTGCCCTCCCAACCATCAAGCGCGTTAACTGGACATACATTAATGCATTCTTTACACTCATAGGTTAAGCATGGATTCTCCCTGAGAGGGGCATCATATCTCAATTCAGCGTTGGTAATAATCGTTGTAAATCTCACTCTTGGACCAAACTTTTTAGTGATCACTAAATTGTTTAAACCGAACTTTCCTAAACCACACGCAACAGCCGCATGTTTATGGGAGAAGTCCCCGGCAAACATCTGAGGATCTTTTCCCGCCTCTAGATAGAAACCTGCGCCAGCATCGAACCCTACTGCATTAAAGCCTTTCTCCTCGAGAAACCTAACCATTTTATGGGATGACTGGTTCAAATGTAGGTTGGCGTAGTCATGCTCCAGCATATAGGCGCTTCTGGAGGCTGGAAGATTCTGTATAGAGGTGAAATTTAGTTTGTAGCCTATAGAAATAATGGATTTAGCGTCCTCAAGGTATACTTCTGGTCTCCTCTCTCTAGGAGCGTCCTCAAATTTGTTTGTTGAGCAGAAACCTATAAGGTCAAGCCCCAAACTTCTTGCGTAACGTCTCAACTCTTCGGTTAAGTCTATCTTTCATTTCCCCCTTTAGTCTTAATAACCGAATAACAGTAGATTCTCAATTTTTATTTTTCGTCCAGAAGAGAGAATTGTTAATTTAAGCCTTTGGGCATACTATTCCTGCCATACCTAGAATTAAACTTGAGAACATGACAAGAAGTACTATGAAAGGTAAAACAGCAAATCTGTACTCCCTCTTCAATGTATAAACTATAGTTGAAATGGCGGTGGCGGTTATTGGAGCCACTATCAGAACGAGAATGCCTGTGAAGAACAGCGTTAGAGATGGGCTTTGCCACATCATGTTGAGAGTGAAGTTACCGAAGATTTTCTCTTCCAAGCTGGTAGGATAAAGTATCAGGATTGAGAGGCCTAATATAAAGAGCGATATGCTTATTATGGAGCAGAAGGCCAGAGTCTTATAGATTATTTTATTTAAATCCATACTGCTTCCCTCACCTCATAGTTGGGAGTTCCACCCCGAATCCGAGAAGTAAGCCTTTCGCTAGCATCAGGTATGCTAAGTAACTTAAAAATAAGGCAATCATCAGTTTGATTGTTCGGCTTCTGAACCTATTCATTATGTTTGAGCCGATGTATGTTCCAATTATAGTGCCTATGCAGAGTGAGGCGGTTAAAGCGGGATTTAATAAGCCGGCAAATAAGTATAACACAGCGCTTGTTGAGGCAGTCGCTCCAAGCATAAACTGGCTGGTTCCAACAGCAACTTTTATGGGTACATTCATAAAGACATTCATGGCTCCCACTTTTATTGCGCCACCCCCGATCCCGAGTAGACCAGAGCCGATTCCTGCTAGAAAAGATATTGCGAGACCCTTATCCACTCCTAAAACTGCATATGTTACTTTCTTTCTTGCTGCACGATCGTAGTACTCGCTTTTAATATTGAAGAATCTTGACAATCTATCTATGGCAACACTGCCATATTTTGTTCCCTTCTCTTCTGAACCGCGCGTTCTGAATGCTGAGATAGAGATGTAAAATAGGAGTATACTGAAGATTATGAAGAGGCTCCAACTCGATATGAATAATGCGATTATGCCTCCGATTAAAGCGCCTAGAGTCGTTGAAACCTCCAATAGGAATGCCAACTTTATGTTTGTTATTCCCTGCCGTATGTAGGATGAACCTCCAGTAATGGATGTCGCAATCACAGCGATTAGGCTTGATGGGATGCATTGGTGAATTGGTAAATTCTCAAATAGTGTGAGGAAAGGTACGATGAAGACTCCTCCTCCAAACCCCATTAGGGAACCTAAGAAGCCTGAAAATACGCCTACAAGGATGGGGGTTAGAATAGTTACATCCATAGTGCATCCCTTCACTTGTGAGCTTTTTAACCATCAATAAAGAGATCCTTAATTAATGTTTTTAGGTTTGGAACCCTCTTTGAGTGCTTAATAAGTGAGGTAAGGTTAGATGAAAATCTAAATAAAAAGAGAGGATTTATATTTACTCTCTTATTCCCACATCCTTAGCCATTTTACATATGTGAATTATATCCTCAGTGGTCGGCATTCTTGGGTTATTAGCTAACTTTTGAACATTCGCCATTAGGTTCTCAGCGAACTCCTTAATCTTGTCATCCTCCACGCCATACTCAGCTAAACTCTTCGGGAAACCTATATCCCTCATCAATCTCTTAACAGCGCTGACGCTGCGTTCTGCAGCCTCAATCGTGGAGAGACCTTCAACTCTAACACCTAAAGCTTCAGCTATCTTTGCGAACTTCTCGTAGTTGGTTGGCATATTGAACTCCATCACGTAGGGTAGGAGGAGGCCTGTTGCGACACCGTGAGGTACACGGTAGTTTGCTGTGAGTGGGAAGCTTAAACCGTGAGCTATTCCTGTGCCGGCGTTGTTTATTGTTATTCCTCCAAGGAGTGCTGCGTATGACATCCAGTAGTGAGCTTCAACATCCCTCTGAAGATTAACGGATATCGGGAGGTACTTCCCAATAATTCTAATAGCCTCAAGATTGATTAGTTCTGTTAATGGCTGTGAAAAAGTACATACATAGCTCTCCACAACATGAGTCAACGCATCTATTCCCGATATCGCAGCTAGTTTTGGAGGCATAGTTAAAGTTAATGTTGGGTCAACTATGGCTACTGCAGGACAAATGTTCAAGCTATTAATAAGATTCTTAGTCTTTGCCTTATTATCATTAATGTTTGAGTATTTCGTAACTTCCGCCCCGGTTCCGGAAGTTGTGGGGCTCGCCAGTATGGGGATTATAGGTTTCTTAACTTTCTCTACACCAAAATAGTCGCTTATGTGTCCACCTAAAGTGTAGATTATACCTATAGCTTTACTGGCATCTATCGGGCTTCCACCACCTAAACCTATCAGGAAGTCCGGTTCAAACTCCTTTGCTAAATCAGCGCCTG
>CAZHYI010000113.1:0-4467 GCA_964536595.1 uncultured Candidatus Bathyarchaeia archaeon | reverse complement strand
CCAGAAGTTTTTCATGGATGTTGCATAATTGTTTCTTTCTCTCTTTGTTGCGGTTTTTCCTCCGCCCCTGGTTTCAGGGCAGAATACTATAAAACTTTAATAAGATTCTCTGGATAGTTTTTACTAGAAATCTATAAAAGTTTATTTATTCGGCGCTCGGGTACTCTTCTAATATATAAGGTACAAGAAAGTGGAGGGTGCTTATTGGAGGAAATAGACGTAGCAGTGATGACATATAACTCTGAAAGATTTTTGGATGAGTGTCTAACGTCAATAGAGAATTCTATACCAGTTAGAAAATTGATAATCGTAGATCATTACTCACAAGATAACACACTCGAAATAGCAAAAAAGCATGGTGCAGAGATACACAAGGAGAATATCGGATTAGGTTTTGCAAGACAATTAGCTATAAAGCTGGTTGGAACAAAAATTTTTATGTTTGTAGATTCGGACGTGATTCTTCCTAGAGGTAATTGGTTTGAAAAAATGTATGATATGCTTAAACCGGAGAATAGAATAGGAGCTGTTGTTGGGTCTATACCGACTAGAAATGTTTCGTTGAAATTCAAGCAAAAGTATGATGCTTGGTGGTGGGGTAAACTCCCTTCTTTCCAAAAAAAGGTAGGTTTGATGTGTTTAGCGACTCTTTTCTGGAAACCTGCCGTAGAAAAAATTAGAATACCAAAGAAGTTGAATGCAAGAGAGGATAAATGGATTGAACTACACTTGAGGAGGAACGGTTGGACCTTTAAAATGATAGAGATAAACGGAATTCATTACTTTGACCATGAAATAAGTAAGGGAAGTTGGAGCGGGGCTGGAGAACGTAAATTGTATGGATTAAAACATTTACCATATGTCATGATTAGAAAGACACTTAGCGCCCCTCTAAAGGCAATACCACCAGCTATTTTCCTTAGAGATTGGAGAATTATTTTCTGGAACACCACTTACTGGTTCGATTATTTAAGAGGTTTTCTTAACCCAGAAAAATATTGGAATGTGAAGAGAAAACCGTACAAAAGAAAAAAATGAATGAATATACTTTCATGTGGAAAAGAAGCGGGACTTGCATTGTTGCGCAGGTAGGGTTGCTAGTGGAATTGTTTATTTCTGCCTTCTTTTCAGTTTCGGCTTCTTTTACCGTCATTTTGAAAAACCGTCTTCAAAAATTCCGTCTTTCACCAGATAGGGGAGTGAGAAAAGGAGGGTTGAAACGGCTACAGCAACAGCCAGCCATCAAAACTCACCTCAACTGCGTAACTCCTAAGAAGATTCAAAAATAAAACCTCTTCAGCAGTATTACAAGATGAAGACTGAAATTTATAAAGCTATGAAACTTTAAAATTTTTGTCTTCTACACGCCATCTTGCATAATTGTTCCTTCTCTTTTTTGTTTTAAGGTTCTCCTGCGAAGCAGTAGGCAACCAGACCATTAGGGAGTTTATATAGAAGTAGCTCCCTCAGAAACACTACTGGGGGGTAAAAAGCATATCTATCAAAATATTCATATTAGAAATAACGAATGTTTTTCTCAAATAAAGTTTGAGCTGAAGCTACACATTCAATGATGAATGAAAATGAGATTTTGGAGGTTTCAAGTTGAAGATTTGCTTTTTAGCTTCATTTCTAAAGGGTTTTCATGGTGGAGGCACCATCAGCCTAAAGCTGCTAGCGGAAGCTTTAGAAAAAGAACATAAAATTTATTTTATTACTGTAAAGGGGGGAAAAGATTCAGATACAAAAATCATTTCTCTTCCTAACACCAAATACATTTCGGAAAGACAGATAAGATATGGGAACGCTTTTCTTGATAATTTCTTAGCGCTTGGCCTTAAAAAGCTGCTATGCAACAATCCTCCAGATATTTTACATACACAAGATCAGTTTATTGTACCGGCGTCAATACGCGTTTCCAAGAAGTTGGGTATTCCTGTAGTAGCAACCGTGCGTGATAACGCTTGGCTGTATCCTCAACTTGCAGAAGAACTCCGCCCTGGATTTTCATGGTGGATGAGTAGAAGGATAGCTACAATAGTGGAAGACTACAAAAAGGTTGATGCAATAATAACAGTAAGTGATTATATAAAGAAAGAATTAGTTGAAAAAGGTGTTGCAATAGATAAGATAACCACGATATATAATCTACCTCCCCCTTGGGAACCTATTAAAAAAACGGAATCTTCGGACAAAGTAACATTGTTATCTCTTGGTAGAATAGCCAAGTACAAAGGGTTTGAAGTACTAGTTAAAGCAGTGTCTTTGGCTAAACAAAAGAACAAAAACTTTCGGGTAATCGTCGCTGGGAGCGGTCCTTATTTTAAAGAGTTAAAAAGATTAACTAAACAACTCAACCTGGAGGAATACATAAGTTTATTTTCCGCAGTACCTTATGAAAAGGTTAGGGAGTTGTATTTCAATTCGGATGTGGTGTTACTTTTATCTACATATCCCGAGCCGTTTGGTAGAGTGCTCTTAGAAGCGATGACAGCTGGAAAACCTTTAATCGCAACTAATACTGGAGGTATACCTGAAGCTGTTAAACATGGTGTGAATGGCTTTTTAGTACCACCAAATGATCCTAAAAGAACAGCTGAAGCATTAATCGAACTCATTGAAAAAGAAGAACTAAGAAAGCATATGGGGATTGCCGGAAGAAAAATTTTGGAGGAAAAATTTAATCCAAAAAAAAGTATTCATAAAACTATTGAGTTATATAAAAAGGTAATTTCTAATGATTTATTAAAAAGTGATTGCAAATGAAAAACATAATTTTAGTAACAGGAGGTGCCGGTTTCATAGGATCGCATATATGCGAGAAACTTCTTTAGAAAAATAATAAAGTTATCTGTTTAGATAATTTTGACCCATACTATGATCCTAACTTAAAAAGAAGGAATATTCAAGGCTGTTTAAAAGATTCTAACTTTAAAATGATTCAGCTAAACATATTGGATAAAAAATTAGAAAATCTTTTCAGGGAAGAAAACATCGAAAGCATAATCCACGTGGCTGCTAGACCTGGTGTTAGAAGCTCTGTAAAAAAATCCATTTATTTACGAAGAAATTAACGTAAGAGGAACACTGAATTTACTAGAGTTGTCAAGAGGATACGGAATAAAAAAATTGTTTTTACTTCCTCGTCATCCGTATATGGGATTAGTAGTAGAATTCCATTTAGGGAAGATGGCCCTGTATCGCTCATATCGCCCTATGCAGCCTCCAAAAGAGCTGCTGAAATATTTTGCGAAACATACGCAAATCTCTACGATGTATCCATTATCTGCCTACGACTCTTTACTGTTTATGGTCCGAGACAAAGACCCGACATGGCAATAAATAAATTTACAAGACTTATTGACGAGGGAAAGGAAATCCAGATATTTGGTAACGGATCTTCAAAGAGGGATTACACTTATGTTGATGACATCGGAGACGTAATCCTAAATGTATTGAATACTGATTTTGGTTTTGAGATATTCAACATTGGAAGTTCTAGGCCTATTGAGCTGATGTACCTTATTTCGTTAATAGAAAAAGAACTGGACAGAAAAGCGAAAATTAGGCATTTACCGCTACAGTTGGGTGATAGCCCAGTAACATACGCAGACATAACAAGAGCAGAGAGGATGCTTAAATTCAAACCTAAGGCTTCTATTGAAGAAGGAATAAAAAAGTTCATAGACTGGTATAAGGAAGAGAAGGAGTCAGATCGGATGTGAGAGTACTTATTATTTCACCATGTTTCTTTCCGATAGTGGGTGGTACAGAAGTAGCAATTTATGAGATATCAAAGAGACTAATAAAAAGGGTTATGAAGTAATAATTTTGACCCCTAACCTTCCGGGATTGGGGAGGTCTAAGCAATTTGAGGAGATAGAGTTTATTGAAGCGTATAGGTTTCCGACATCTAGTATATGTATAAGTTTTTTTTACTCTAACCCAGGGCTTTTAGGAAGATAGTCGAAATAAATAAAATTAAAAACTTTGATGTATTACATCAAATTCACTTCTTCGATTTAGGCGGGGCAGCGGTATATGCCAAGAAGGTTCTTGGGAAACCACTTATTACAACATTAGGAGGGTGGGACACCTATGACCCTCTAATTAAAATATCTAGAATATTCCATCCATACCGTAAATGGGTGATGGTGAATTCGGACACTGTGACTTCTATATCTAAAGACCTAGCAACTAATGCCAAATTCCAAGGATATAAAGGATGAATTCAAGTTATTCCTCATGGAGTAGACTATAGGAAATTCAGGTAAATAAAGCGAATGTTGAGATAAATGATTTAGATGGCAAAACTATTCTTATATCGGTTCAAAGATTGGTTCCAAGAAAAGCGACGATCTATTTACTTAAGGCCACATAAACCAAAAATAGGGAACAGAGTGGGAAGAATCCTATCAACTATTCAAAACACTGTTACCATGGCGGAGATTATAAGACACCCACTCT
>CAZHYI010000112.1:0-4485 GCA_964536595.1 uncultured Candidatus Bathyarchaeia archaeon | reverse complement strand
AGCCTCAATATCCCCCCTAGCAATTTTCAGAAGGAGCTTCTTAGACCTCTTTGCCTCAGCTAATTCATCAGCATCATAAATGACAGGATACAAAAATATATTCGAGTCAACGTAGAGCAAACCTCTCTTCAACCTCCATCTCTAACAACCTCTCCAAATTAATCTTCTTAGACAATTTTTTCTCAGCTGTCGAGCAGAAATCTTCAACGAAATCCTCAGGCCTCACCCCACTACTTATAACAACCTCTCTTTCCCTAATCTCCATGATAACCTCATCCCCAGGCATAATGCCAAGGTGCTCCCTTATAACCTTCGGAATAACTATCTGTCCCTTCTGCCCAACCTTCTTCCGAATCCTCATTCTAACCACAAAGAATGAAATTGTAAGAACTATATTTTAAACTTTTTCATACCTTATATTCAAACCTTTACATATGAGCATTAAAGAACACACCATCCTATACTCTATTAATGATACATAACATTACATTCAAAAGAGCGAACGAAACCTTTCATTAGACAATCGGCTTCTCCCCATTTATCTCTTATTTGCTCTTCAAGTCAGAACTCCTCTCCGACAGACTCACCTATTATTCCATTCATGAACTCCGCACCCCTCTTACCTAACAGTAAACTAAATCTTCTTCGAAACAACAAAAAACTAGGGGGTCTGATCTAACGGTTAAAAGTTTCAATCAATAGATACGTCACACAACGAATCGAGAACATAAAAAAGGAAATTGAAACTAAAACCCAAAAGACTCAAAAACAAAATAATCAAAAACCTAGAAGAAATATTCGTAATGGAAAGTAAAATCGCGAAGGAAGAGATAAAACACTAAAAAATCGAAGGAAAGCTGGAACCTATAACCCTAAGAAAACGGAAAAAATGGCTTACAATAGCAAAACACACAGCAGAAACCATTAAAAACATCGAAAATTTTAAAAAGGAAAACAAAACAAAAATAAAAGAACAGAGGGAGAAACTATGCCAAAAAGATTCTTAATGGCTCTGATGATTATTCCACTACTGTCATCACTTATTCTTACAGTAAGCGTAAGCCCAACAAGGGTCGCCGACAGAGACGAATACGTTGTAGGTGGCATAATAACCCCTACTAATAATCTCCTTATAATAGAGGCTTGGATTGCCGTTTTAATTGTGGTTCTAGCGGTTACCGCAGCTCTCATGTGGAAAGTTAAACCAATATACCAAAAAATTTAAAACTGGACTTTCGAGTTCTCATCATTTTTCTCTTCTAATCTAAAGTTTAGTAGATCTTATAGACATTTGTAAGCTTGACTGGAATCTGAATCTTCTTGTAGTGCCTTAATAATCATAAAAAATTTTTCTAGGAATAAGCCTGAAACCAAACCTATTCAAAAAACTAAGGCTGAAAAACAATCTTTAAAGAGAGGAAAATCAACCATAAACACCCATAAATCTATCTTTTGACTTTTCACTTCAGAAAATATAGATCATAGAGGGAGAATTCCCTAATCTTCCTAAATTCAGCTCTCTCAGTTATCATACTAAACAGTTTAAACTCTTCACTAAACATACAATAAAGAGTGTACCGTTCTCCAGCATCAGGCTTAGGAATAAGGAAATACCTCAAATTCAAATCTTTAAGCTTCTCCAAAATAGCGTCCTCATCATCCATCAATAACAAATTAGATAATACCTCATAACTAACCCCCTTTAAAGGATCAAGAACTGGCTTGCCAGTATACCAAACGAAAGTGTAACAATCAAACATCAATACAGCATAATTATCCTTCACGTTCCCCTCAAAATACTCGATCACCTCAATCCAACCTTCACGCTCAAGGCCGGGAAGCGTCGACTCAACACTATCACAATACCTGGGGCTCCAACCTGAAGAATAAACCAGAGAGACTCCTTCAGCCAGAAGCATAGAGGGAAAAACTAGATTCGCTATTAAAAGGGATCCGAGAAGAACCTTTCGGGTAGAAACCGATAATCCCATCTTATGGATTAGACTCGATGCGAGAAATATGAAGATGAAGATTAAGGGGAAGAATATCATATCACCTATATTCACCTCAAAGATCCATCTATAAATAAAGAGCTCTATAGATTGCCTAAAGAGCCAAATGAAAAGATAGGCTGAAGAAAGAAACGAAATAAAAGTGAGAATTACCTTTTCAACCCCAAGTTTTTCGCCGATTTTTTTAACGCCTAACCCGACAATTATAGCTATTAAGGGAGCGAAATAATAGAGCCTCCTATAATGATAGCTGGGCCAAAAACGCAACTCATAACTCTGACTCTGAACTAAAGATAGAAGATAGGTGAATACTCCTAACATGATAACCAGCCAAACTAAAAGTGCACTTTCCCTCCATCCCTTACTCTCCTTAAAGTTTGATAGGATGCTGTAGAGGCCGATAGCTAAAGGTGCAATATAAACGATGCCTACTGGAGCTGTTAAGAAGATAACGTACCAATCAATATGAAGTATGTAGGGTAAAGCAAGCGGCGAATTTATAGTTGGAGGCTGAAAAACAGGTCTTAAACGCGGCACCTTCACCCCGCTGAAGGAAAAAGGGGAAAAACCTGCTGACAATACGCCTAACGTGAATAGGTTATGAAGATAGAATATGAAGGCAAGTGATGATAAGGCAAGAAAGCCGTATAGACAAAAACTATTTTTCTCACGCTTATAATTATGAATTCGATAAATCCATAACTGAAAAATTAAAAGAATGAGTAGAATGAAGGTTCGGTGAAGAAAAGAGGTAACTAAAACCCCACTATTCACTCCCTCCAACCCAAAAAACTGAGCAAAAGCTCTAGGAAAAGTGAATACTTGAATCCCTAAAAAGAACGCGACTGAACTTAAAAGAAAAAGTTTTCTAAACGCAGTATTTCCAGAATTCAAGAGAAGAATTGATAGACAGATAAAGATTGTTGCTACACCAAACTCCTTTGATACAGCGGCTAAACAGCAAGCCATCCCAGCAGTAACAATCCAGAAAGCCCGGTTCTCCTTAAAGCTCTTAACTACAGCATAGACTCCAATACATGTATAGAGAATATAACCGAGATCTAATGAGAGTCCTTCAATAGCCACTAACATCTGAGGGGCAAGCATAGAAGAGAATGCTAAAACAGCGATTATGCCAGTTTTCCTCTCAGATATAGTCTCTGAGAGCTTAAAGATGGCAATATTGGTCAAAATGAAGAGCAGTATAGGAATAATTCTCACATACGCATATCCAGTTAAATAAATCATGAAAGAGTACATTAGAGGCATAGCTGGAGGAAAAGCCATAGCTAACCTAGACAGGTAATAGGGACTATACTCGATTGCTCCAGTCTTCACAATCGCCCTAGCCATAGGTAAATAAACCCTCACCGCGTCTATATTCTGAGTTAACGGAGCGTAAAAAGCCAGTAACGCAACGAAAGCCCATAATGGAATCAAATACAAAATGTAAAAGTTATTTAGAGAGAAGCTTATGGGTAACTTCCTTAAAGAGAAGAGTTTTCCTCGGTTCTTATGGAACCAAATAATTACTGATAATACTGAAAGAGCGATACTGAGAATTAAGAAAAAGGCGAAGTAGGCTGTAACGTAACTTGTGAATAGCCCCAAAATCATTGAGGGTATAATCAGTAAGAAAGTCCAGAGAACAAATCCTGAAAGAACAGCATCGGAGATAGAGATCTTCTTACCCGAAAGATTGAGGAAAGTGTAGATGAGTATAACGCCTGGTAGAAAGATCAGGAAAACAATTGTGTTAAAGATAAAATACTCTAAATCCATCTATTCATCATCTTACTCATCACTCCTAACTTAAAATTTTTAAATTTTCTCCATCAAATGAGAGATTTACTGAAACATTCTAGTTTTCAATCTTCAACTTTTACATATATGATTCTTTATTCAGAATTTTTCATGTTATTTGATAAAAATTACGTCTTCTACATCCATAAAATGCCTATCTCCCGTTACTACTTTAGCGTTCTTAACAAGTGCGGTGGCACGCACTATTGAGTCAGCTAAACCCCAACCTCTAATCTCCTTTTTCATAATACAATCTATTCTGGCAGCTTCCACAGCTATCTTTTCATCAAGCGGGATAAGAGCACTCCTCTCCTTGATGAATTCCCTCTGTTTTTCAGCTAACTCTACTCCCTCAACTCTGAGGGTTTTAGCGTAAACTTCAGAGAGGCAAATTGTAGGTGTGATTTTTTCTTCTAGGCTTTCAATTATTGGTTTTACCTTCTCTCCAGCCTCAGTTCCCATAAAATATTCTATCCATGCATAAGAATCTATCAAATACTTCATAATCACTCCCTATGATCCCTTAAATCCTCAACATCGACCTTTCTCATGACACCAAACATACTTTCCTTCTTCTCAAAATACTCCAGCAATATCCGATTTATTAGGTTTGAAATGTTTCTCGCTCCAGCTTTATCCTTAAGCTTTTGATAAACGTCATCTCTAAGAA
>CAZHYI010000111.1:0-4560 GCA_964536595.1 uncultured Candidatus Bathyarchaeia archaeon | reverse complement strand
AATCCCCTAAAGTGACTAATACATCTCTGTAAGGATACGTCTCCAAATTTTTGAAGGAAAACTTCAGATTCTTCAGATAAATCAAAGGATTCTCTTTTTGAGTCTACCATTTTTATATCTATGTTCCTATTTTTAGCTGCCTTGAAGAGTTGTTTTTCCTCCCACCGAACCCTATCATAAATTAAGCTTGCCTTCAACCTCTTTTTACTCTCCCCAATCTTCCCCTTCAACCTCTGCAGGCAAGAGCTTCATTGAACCATTCTCTTCAATCACAACTTCGTAGTCCATACCACAATCAGGGCAACTCACGATTTCCCCACTGATTACATCATCGAATATCTCTATTTCCGCATCGCATTCTGGACAGTTGAGTTTCACTCTCTCAACACCTCCTCACCACTTCATTAATAAGCGTATTCAGGCGTTTTTCCGCCTGAGCTAAATGGGTTAATTTCTCCTTAACCCATTCTTCATCTCTCAAAATTTTGCAGTCTCTATCTTTACACATTCTTAAAACTTCATTTGGAGAAGGGCCACCGATTACGCCTCTCCGCTCAACATTGAATTCAGGTGAAAGTATTTTTTTGAGAAGTGAAGCTTCAATATCGATTATTTTTCCAGTAGTCTTCTCGATTTCCTTTTTAATCAAATCAGCCGTGATTTCTGAAGGTTTTTTGCCCTCAGATATCATTCTGAAAACTAGGTCCCCAACTATTCTATGGGCTGTTCTAAAGGGGAACCCATACTGCGATACAAGCATGTCGGCTATATCGGTTGCTAGAGAAAAGCTTTCTGAAATCCTCTTATAAAGGAGTTCTTCATCAAACTTGAGAGATTCCAGCATGCCAATCATCATGTTCATTGAAGAAAGAGTTGTTTTGCAGCTATCCCAAAGATGAGGAGTTATTTCCTGAAGATCACTATTATAGCTTAATGGAAGACCTTTCAAGATTGTTAATGAAGTTATTAGGCTTCCTATTATGTGGGCAGATCTGGCTCTAATTAACTCAGCCACTTCAGGGTTTCTCTTTTGAGGCATAATACTACTCGTGGATACATACTCGTCAGAGATCTTTACTATGGAGAATTCTGAAGTGCTCCAAAGAATGAGTTCCTCTGCAAGTCTACTTAAATGAACTGAAATTAATGATAAGTTCCCTAAGGTTTCAACAGCGAAGTCCCTATCACTGACGGCGTCTATTGAGTTTTCAATTAATCCCTCGAAACCTAGAAGTTCAGCTGTAAATTCTCTATCTATTTCAAAGGTTGTTGTAGCTAATGCACCTGATCCCATAGGGCTCCTATTAATTCTGAGGAATGATGATTTCAATCTCTCAGTATCCCTCTCAAAGGCGTCATGATGAGCTATCAAATAATGACCTAAAGTTACTGGTTGGGCTTGTTGAAGATGCGTATAGCCAGGCATCACAGTTCTGCTGTGTTTCTTAGCGATGTCGATGAGAGTTTTCCTCAATTTGATTAATGCTTCAAGAACCTTTAGAATTAGCAATCTTAATTCCATTCTGAGTGCTGTGGCGACTTGATCGTTACGGCTCTTCGCAACATGAATTTTTCCACCCGACTCTTCACCTAGAGCCTCAATGACTCTTTTTTCAAGTAAAACATGAATGTCTTCACAGCCTTCAGCATCTATCGATTCAAAGGATAGTTTATTTAAGACCTTCAGTATGGCTGCGGCGTCACATTCAGGAATTATCTTCTTTTTAAGAAGCATTAGTACATGCGCTTTATTTATGTCAACCACATGTTTAGCTATTGGAATATCAAATTTGATGGATGATGTGTACGCTAACACTTCATTGGGCATAGGTGCTAATCGTTCTCCCCTTAGAAGATCCTTGGACTTTTCCTCCTTCATTTATTCGCCTTCTCCATAATTCTTCTTGCAAGGGCTGACTGTAAACTCCACAATTCGATGAAGCCCTCAGAAGCCATCTGGTTAAATATACTCTCTAATCCATATGTAGATAGTTTTAAATCGTAAAGGAGGTTAGGTGATGACCTTCCAACCACAACACAGTTCCCCTTATGGAGCTTAACTTTAACCTCACCAGTGACCCTCTCTTGTGTTTTGTCTATGAAGGCGTCAAGATCTTCCTTGAGCGGATCAACCCACAACCCCATATAAACAAGTCTACCCCACTCCGTATCCACTAACTGCTTAAAAATCAATTCATGCCTAGTAAGAACAGCCTTTTCCAGATCTTTATGCGCCTTAAGAATCACTAAAGCCGCGGGGCACTCATAGACCTCCCTAGATTTTATTCCCACCACTCTATCTTCAAGATGATCTATTCTGCCGACGCCATGTTTCCCAGCTATCCTATTCAATGTGACTATTAAATCTACAAGCTCCATTCTTTCGCCATTTAGGCCCACGGGCCTTCCGTGATCGAACTCTAATGTAACATATTCAGGTTCATCAGGCGTCTTTTCAATAGAATTCGTCCATTCAAAAATCTCTGCTGGTGGCTCTTGACTTGGATCTTCGAGAACGCCGCCTTCTATTGATCTGCCCCAAAGATTCTGATCTATGCTGTAGACTCCTCCTAACTCTATATTTAAGCCTGCTCCCGACTTGTTGAGGTACTCTACCTCCTCATCTCTAGTTAGATTCCACTCCCTAACTGGAGCTATCACCTTCAACTTTGGATCCAAAGAGCGAATTGTAACTTCAAATCTCACTTGATCATTTCCCTTTCCTGTACAGCCATGAGCAACAGCTGAAGCACCCTCCTTATTAGCAACCTCAACCAGTTTACTAGCTATCAGTGGCCGTGAAAGCGCACTACTTAAAGGATAAACCCCCTCATACATGCCGTTCGCCTTAATTGATGGGAGAATATAATTCTCTGCGAACTCTTTTTTGGCATCGATTGTGTAGTGTTTAATTACGCCTAACTTCTCAGCATTTTCAGCCACCTTCTTCAAGTCTTTCTTCTGACCCACATCTATCGTTAGTGTAATAACTTCACTCTCATACTTCTCCTGAAGCCATTTAACGCATACTGAAGTGTCTAGACCGCCGGAGTAAGCGAGTACAGTCTTCATTTCATCCGCCCTCATGATGTTCCATTAATTTTTCACATTACAAGATAAAGATTATTTATAAATATTTCGATAAATTAAAAATTATTAAGAAAACGTGATTAAAAATTGAAGAAGTCATGATGTTCCATTGTTAGATAAAAAATATTTTAATTATTAATACCACTATAGATATAAGTTTATTTTGCGAGGTTTGGGTGTGCCAGTTAAGATTGACGAAATAGATAAAAAAATATTGAGCAAGTTACTGGATAACTCACGAACGCCTTACAATAAGATAGCTAAAGAGATTGGAGTGAGTGAGGCAACTGTTTTTACACGCGTTAAGAAACTGATTGATAAAGGCGTCATAAGGAGATTCACCATTGAGATATCTCCTGAACGTTTAGGTAATGTGCTTACAGCCTTCATACTGATTAAGGCGGAACCGCAGAAATACATTAAAGCCTTAGAGGCAATGAAAAATATAGAGGGGGTCTATGAAATTTTTGATGTTACAGGGAATTATTACGCTATCGTTAAGATTAGAACGAGGAGTAGGGAGGATCTAGCGGATATAATAGATAGGATCAGTATGATAGAAGGAATCTCAAGCACTGAGACAGCTATTGTTTTAAGGAGAATTAAGGAGGATTTCAGAATTAAGATCTGGGAGGTTTAGGCTTGTCGGAGGAAGATGCCTTAAAGAGGATGGCTGAATTCAGAGTGATAGTGGATAGGAAAATTAGAGATTTGGAGGAAGAATTGAAAGATCTGAAGTTATTAAAGGAAATGTTAGATTCAATATTGATCGAGAAGGGATTTAAGAAACCTACTCTCCCTCAAATCCCCAAAGAAGTTGAAACTGCCACTTTAAAACCTCAACCTAAAGAGGAAGGGAAAGCGATTCCGATCAAAACTGTAGATGGGAAATTATTAGCGAACATTTATCTTGAGGAGGGGAAGGTTTGGGTTGTGCCATCTGAAGAGTTAGAGTTTAGAGTTGAGATTCCCCCCTTCCAAAACTTTTTGGTAGAGCGAGTTCTTAAGAAGATGCGGATGAAGGATCAAGAAGCTTCCTATAGAGGGGAAATTCCGCCAGAAAAGATCTTCAATTATAGGATTGAAACTGAGGGAGATGTCATAAAGAGGATATTTATTGAGAACGTTACCGATGAAAGGGTACAGGAATTGAAGTCCACTATACGTTGGACATTTGAGAAGATGTATGAAAAGATGAATTTACCAAGCAGGTCTTAAGATTCATCCTCATTAATTTAAGATTAAAATGCCATCTTGCTGAATAGATTTTTAATTGTTTAAATAGAAAAAAATAATAAATCTATAAGATGAGTGCTATAGAAGACAATGTTTCTGTATGGTGGTCGAGTTGCCGAGAAGGAGAAGAAAAAAGAATGTATGTCCGAACTGCGGGGAGATCGCTAAGGATCCTTATAAAACATGGGAGTTGATTGCTCCTTTCCCGGATAAAAATATGCGGATAACAGTGAC
>CAZHYI010000110.1:0-4569 GCA_964536595.1 uncultured Candidatus Bathyarchaeia archaeon | reverse complement strand
GAAATGGATAAAGAAATGAAGGTTAGAGTGAGTAGGTATATGAGTTATCTGTTGAGGCATAATCCTCAAGGCTTAAGGATGGATAGATATGGCTTCGTAGATTTAGATGAACTCATAGAGAAGGTTAAGGAACGATTCCGAGTTGATCGGGAATTTATACTGGAAATAGTTGAAGGAAGCGAGAGGAGGAGATTTGAAGTTGTGGATAATAAGATTAGAGCGCTATATGGCCATACAATACCTGTGGTTCTTACACTGAAAGAGGATGGAAGCGTAAAAAAGCTTTTTCATGGAACAACTCTTGAAGCCGCTTTGAAGATTCTGAATGAAGGATTAAAACCGATGAGAAGAATGTGGGTTCATCTTTCACCTACGATTGAGATAGCTAGGGAGGTAGGTTCTAGGAGGGCATTTAATCCGGCTATTCTAGAGGTTGATGCTGAAGCGGCTAGAAAAGACGGAATTAAATTCTACAGGGCAACCGATAAAGTATATTTATGTCGCGAAGTACCACCAAAATACATTAAACGGATAGAATAAAGTTGAATTATTAGTTTACTTCCTTAGAAGAGTGAAGATTTATAATGTTCAAGTTTAAGAAGGAACAGAAGATTTTTGAGGTTGGAGATGTGAAGCTAGGTGGTCAACCAGGTGAATTGCCAACTGTACTTGTCGGCAGCCTCTTCCATAGAGGACATAAGATAGTTAAGGATTCTAAGTTGGGAAAGTTTGATAAGCTGAGTGCTGAACGCCTCATCAAAATTCAGGAGGAGATGGCTGAGAAAACCGGGGTTCCATGCATGCTTGATATTGTTGGAGAAACAGCTGAAGCCTTAATTAATTACATCGATTTCGTGTCTGAAGTTACAGACTCCCCAATCCTCATAAATGGGACAGAGGCCTCTGTCAGAATCTCAGCTTCAAATTATGCGGTGAGGATCGGTCTGCAAGATAGAATAGTTTACAATTCAATCAATTACACTCTTAGAAAGGAGGAAGTTGAAGCCATAAGGGAAATAGGGTTAAAGGCGGCAATTATCCAAGCATTTAACCCGTCAAATACGCTTCCAGACGGGATGATCTCAATATTGAAGGGAAATCATGGAGCTGAAGGACTATTGAATGAGGCTTTAAAGGTGGGTATAGAGAAGCCTCTCATCTTAACGCCTGTCTTGGATGTTCCAGCTATAGGATTCGCAGTTAGAGGAGTATACTTAGTAAAAGAGGAATTTGGATTTCCTGCAGGTACAGCTCCGGTCGGTGTGGTTGGACAATGGAGAAAAGCTGAGGATTTAGGAAAATACGCAAAAAGAATCTGTAGAGGGGGAGCTATCACACTGGCTCAAGCAATGGGTGCTGACTTCATAATTTATGGATCGGTAGCTAAAGCCAGAAATGTATTTCCTATCTGCGCAATGGTGGATGCCATAATAGCCTACAACGCGAGAACCTACGGAATTAGACCTAAAACAAAGAATCACCCTTTATACAAGATATTTTAATTTATAGTGTTCAGAAATGAGGGAATTAATAGATTATTTGAAAGGTGAATTAGGATCTAAAATCTTTAAAGTTAAAGCTATAGATGTGCGCATTGGAGTGGTTTATACAGGAGTTGTTCTCTCAACCGGATATGCTGGAGTGGCATACACTCCAATTCATGAACTCACCGACTCACCAACCCTCCCTAATGCGGGCGCTATTAGTGGTAAACCAGCTTCTCAACTAGTGGATTTAGCTTTATCCTCAAACCTTATTGAGGCAGCTGTTGGAGTAGCTACGATGAATGCGCTGTCCCAGATAGTATTTGAGGAGTACCCAGACAAGTATATATTTTCAGACATTGATGTTTTAGATTTAATTCGTCCCGGAGACAAAGTAGTAACAGTAGGCTATTTCGGCCCATTAATTCCTAGACTCCTTGAAAAGAGCGGAGAGCTATATGTTCTAGAAAAAAGAGAAATAGAGGATGAACGTGTCACCTTCATCTCTCCATCTGAGGTTGCGGAGGCGCTGCCTTTCTCCGACGTGATTCTGATCACGGGGAGTACGCTTGTAAATAAAACTATTGATGAAATATTGAGGTTTAGGGGGAGGGCGAGGGAAGTCGTTCTTCTGGGTCCCACAGCAAGTGTTACTCCACAACCCTTGTTTAGGAAGGGTGTAACGGCTGTTATGGGTATAAAGATATTGGATCCTAGAAGAATGATGAGAATAATTAGTGAAGCGGGTGGAACCAGACATTTACTTTCAACATGTGCTAAGAAAACGGCTTTCATAAAGAAGATGTTTAATCTTTAAGCATAGCCTTTATTTCCTTAATTTTTAGTTCTATCTTATCCAGTCTTCGTTTCAAGTCGGAAAGGTCAATTCCAACATTTTCGTATTTACGCATAAGTGAAGACGCGTTCCCTAAGTGAGGCTTTGTCATCAATTGAGTGTTTTTAGCCTTAAATCGGAGGCAAGGAGCACCATTAGGATCCACAGAAATGCCGTAAAGAATGCAGAATCCGCCCATGAAATTTGCGCAGTCCTTATGAGTTGGAAACATTACTCATCAACCATTAAATATTGTGCATTAGCACAATATTAATATTGTGGAATCATTAAATTGAACTCTAAATCAATTTTCATAATAAAATAGTTCAGAATTAACGTGTTAATAAAGGTTGAATAAACCAATAGCCTATTTTTCTTTATGAATTATGGCATTCACTGGGCATCTTTTTTCGCACTCTAAACAGAAAGCGCAACTGTGAGGGTTCACAACGACAGGTGTATCGTCAAGCCATTCTAGAACGCCGTAACTACAGGCTTTAATACATTCCTTACAGCCTATACACCGACTATAATCAATCTTTATCTCAACAATCATTTCTAAACCTTTTTAAGAGACGCTCTCGGTGCGAAATATACTTTACTTTAAATACTTTAAATAAAATAATTTAAAGTAATATTAATTCAAAAGGCTTCAGCTAAAAAGATGAGAATAGAATGAGTAAGCTGGAACTAATTTTGAGAAGAAAGTTTCTGCATGAAGGAGCCGCTTCCTTGGCGGAAGTGTTAAAATTAGCTGCAGAAACGGGTAGGATTTCCTATGAAGAAGTAGAAGCTCATGGAGGATCCATAGAGGATCTTCTGTTGGCTTTCAATGAGAGGTTACTATTACCAGTCAAAACTTCACGTGCTGCACAGAGTTTAGCTTGGGAGGATAGGATACTGACCCTAAAGAGGGGAGAGGTATACGAGATGCCTAATGTGATTCGATACTTAATTAGGATAGTTGAGGAGACTGGAAAATGGGAGCCTGAATACGCTATTAGGATGTATCTTGAAGATATAGGTGAGAAAGAAGTGGATAAGATTCTAGAGCTTTTCCGAAGGATAAGGAAGAATATACTTAGTTCAGAACTTCCTCATCAAATCGGTAAAGTTTCAGCGTCGCTTCTAAAAGAACTTTCAAGTGAATTAGGATTAGATGCAGGTAAGATTATAGTAGAGCTGAAGGGAGGAGGAATAATTAATCCTTTTATACATAACTTGAGACGTGAACTTTTATACGAGGTGAATCCTTCGCTATTCAAATAATAGGTGTGGCCACGCTCAACGTAATGTTTCAGGAATCGCCAACCAAATAAGGATTGTTTTTGATGCCTCTATGAGAATTATTAAAAGGAAGACGTAGTTTGGTCCTATAACGCTCCATATGAAGCCCCCGACTACAGGAGCCGCGATGCTGGCTATTCCTCTGAATAAACTGATGATGCCATACCATCTTCCCAAAAGGTAGACCGGCATTAATTCTTGGCTCACCGCGTCTTGCGTGACCGCAGATAGCATAAAGAAGCCTTGTAGAACCCCGGAAATTAGAAGCATTGTTATATTCTGAGCTTGAATTAGAAGGATAATTGAGATGCAATAAATTAGATTTGTTAAGTATATCACTTTCTTTCTGCCAAAGGTATCTGCTAAACGACCTAACACCAAAGCAAGTGTAACAGGCGGTATCATTGAGAGTGTGGTTATACTTCCAACAACGAATTCGTCACCATGCTTCACTTCTGTTATGAAGACGGGCAGATAGGTCCAACTTAAATAAGTAGTGGAAGATGAGAGAAAAATATAAAATAACCATCTCTTCACAGCAGCTCCTCTACTAAAAATCTCTTTCACACCCCCAACGAAACTATGTTCTTCTTTACGCTTCTTAAGGGAGTCAAAGTAGAATGTGTAAACCCAGAAGAAGGTCAGTAAGAATCCGATTGTTTGAAGAGAGTACAGAGGCCTTATTCCTTCAGAATTTAAACCTCCAAACCTTGTGATTATTGTTGCAGCCACCATTGGAGCTGCTATTGTGGGAATCGCTGAGAGCGTGTCGCAGAGCTGTTTTGCCGTGGCTCTCTCCTCATTTTTTAGGTAACTTCCACAAACCATGGGGCATATCGTCATTAACCATTGGGTAGCTAGAAGGAAAATGAAGGTTGCTGGAATCGTCATTATCCAGTCATAAGCAGCTGTAAAGAAGAGAGCGCTTAAAGTCATAAGAGAGGTTCCTAAGAGGAGCATTTT
>CAZHYI010000109.1:0-4595 GCA_964536595.1 uncultured Candidatus Bathyarchaeia archaeon | reverse complement strand
GTTGAGAATTTAGAGGAGATTCTCTCGGTTGACGGAATCGACATGGTTCAGTTCGGTCCTGCAGACTACTCCTTAAGTATAGGTCATCCAGGCGAAAAGAACCATCCGAAGGTAAGGGAAGCTGAACTGAAAACTATAAAGACGGCTTTGAAGATGGATGTGCCTCCAAGAGCAGAGATAAGAACGCCTAAAGATGCTGAGAAATACGTTAAGCTTGGTGTACGGAACTTCAGTCTCAACACGGATGTGAGGGTCCTATTCAGTTGGTTCAAAGAGAACGGAGATGAGATGAGGAGAATCCTATCTAAATTATAAATCTCCTCCTTTCATTGCCTAACATATCCTTTTTAACTAAGAAGTCAGCATTCTCGTTATTTTTTGAGGTTAAGAATCGTTCATTGGGAACCTTAATTTTTAGGTGACAATTTATATAGATACATTCATCTCCTCTTATTTTGTGATTAAAATGAAGGTTGAAGTTAGAAAACCGACTGAAAAAGAGGTTGAAGAAGCGAAGAAATGGCCGATTTGGGAAAAGGAGCCTTCCACATTTCCTTGGGAATACTATGAACCAGAGACGTGTCTGATTATTGAGGGGAAAGCTGTAGTTAAGACTGATGAGGGAGAGGTGGAATTTGGAGCAGGAGACTATGTGAAGTTTCCCAAGGGGCTCAGCTGTGTCTGGGAGGTAAAGGAGAAGATCAGGAAGTACTATAAATTGGGATGATTGAGACAGATTCAACCTTATTTTTTATTTGGTTATACACGGAGGATTATTTCCTTCACATATTTCTTCATAACCTCGGCGAACTCTGAGATCTTCTCAGGAGGGTAGGGTTTAACGTAATTGAAGGATTTATCTAGTGTGTCATCTGGGATGAACTGTTGGAGTACATATCGCTTTGCACCTTTAATGAGTTCTCCTATCTTTGGTAGATCATCCATTGTGACGAAGCCTGGGACAACGGTTGTTCTAAACTCATAATCTTTATTTCCCTCCTTAAGCATCTCGATGGTGCTCAAATAATCTTTAATATTGTCTGCCCCTAATAACCTATATTTTTCTAGGGAGGTTTTAACATCTAAAGCTACATAATCGATGTATGGGAGGCTCTCCTCCAGTATTTGAGGGAAGAAACCATTCGTATCTAGCTTGACGTTGAAGTTCTCCTCCTTTAATCTCTTTAGGAAGCCTGGAAGTTCAGTGTAGATTGTTGGTTCACCGCCTGTTACGACAACGGAATCAACATATTTCCTTCTTGATTTAAGGATCTGAAGAACCTCTTCTTCAGAGATGAAGGGGCCTTTAGGCTCCATTATGAGTCTCCAGTTATGGCAGAAAGGACAGCGGAGATTACAGCCCACAGTGAACAATACCGTGGAGACTCTATCGGGGAAGTCTATTAGGCTTGTCTTTTGTATACCACCGAACTTCATCATCTACTCACGTTAGGATGCAGCCACCTCAATGAGTGACTTATCGAAAGTCTTTCTTATGCTGAACTCAGCCTGTTTTCCATCATTCCATTGATCCACAGGTCTCAGGTAACCGACAACTCTGGAGTATACTTCACATTTAGCTCCACAGATCGGGCACTTTTTTACTTCTCCACTTATGTATCCGTGGGTCTGGCAAATGCTGAATGTAGGCGTCAATGTGATGTAGGGGAGATGGAAGTTATAGGTGACTTTCCTTATAAGCTCAGCCGCCGCCCTCCATGAAGGGGCTCTTTCGCCTAAGAATATATGAAAGACTGTTCCGCCTGTATAGAGCGTTTGTAATTTATCCTGATGCTCAAGAGCCTCGAAAAGATCTCCCGTATAGTTCACAGGTAGCTGTGTAGAGTTTGTGTAGAAGGGCTCAGCACCCATAGGGAGGTACTTCTCATTAGCCACTATTATATCTGGATACTTCTTCTTATCAATACGTGCAAGTCTATAGGAGGTTCCTTCAGCTGGAGTAGCCTCAAGATTGTAAAGGTTTCCAGTTTCCTCTTGGAACTCTAAGAGCTTATTTCGCATAAACTTCAGAACCTTCACTGCAAACTTTAATCCTTCATTGGTCGCTATGCTGTAACCGAAAAGGTTCAATATAGCCTCATTCATCCCGACTAAACCTATAGTTGAGAAGTGATTCTTCCAGTATTTACCATACATCTCCTTCACGGCGCGGAGATAGTAACGGGAGTAAGGATATAATCCACTATCCGTAAATCTTTCGAGCACCTTTCTCTTAATCTCTAAGGAATCCCTAGCAAGCTCCATCAGTTCACTTAGTCTCTCAAAGAAACCGTCTTCATCCTTTTGTAGATACCCTATCCTTGGAAGGTTAATTGTGACAACGCCTATTGAGCCTGTGAGGGGGTTAGCTCCGAAGAAACCTCCTCCACGCTTACGTAACTCCCTATTATCTATCCTTAAGCGGCAACACATGCTACGAACATCCTCAGGCTTCATGTCGCTATTTATAAAGTTGGAGAAGTAAGGTGTTCCATACTTGGAGGCTACCTCAAAGATTTTCTGAGCGATCGGTGAGTCCCAATCAAAGTCTTTTGTGATGTTGTAGGTTGGTATCGGGAATGTGAATACTCTGCCCTTCGCGTCACCCTCCTCCATGATCTCTGCAAATGCGAGGTTGAACATATCCATCTCTTCCTGCATATCGCCGTAGGTCTCATCTAGGACTTTCCCTCCCACAATAGCTGGTTCATCCTTCATAAAGTTTGGAACTGTAAGATCTAGAGTCACATTCGTGAAGGGAGTTTGGAAACCAACCCTTGTCGGAACATTTATATTAAAGAAGAATTCTTGGATCGATTGTTTCACATCTTTCTCACTTAAATTATCATGGCGGATGAAAGGGGCAAGGTAAGTGTCGAAGTTGCTGAAGGCTTGTGCACCAGCCGCTTCTCCCTGCAATGTATAGAAGAAATTGACTATTTGCCCCAGCGCTGTCCTTAGGTGTTTAGCGGGTTTACTCTCTATCTTTCCAGATACGCCGCCGAAACCAAGTAGGAGGAGAGCGCTTAGATCCCAGCCTACACAGTAGGGCCCTAAAACTCCTAAGTCATGAATGTGTAGGTCTCCGGAGAAGTGCGCATCTCCAATGTTTGGTGGGTATATCCTTGTAATCCAGTATTTAGCTATTACTGTGGAGGAGAGATAATTATTTAATCCTTGAAGTGAAAAACTCATGTTTGAGTTTTCTCTTACACGCCAATCCGACAGTTCCAGATATTGATCGACAAGATCTGCTGAACTGAGGAGTGCCGCAAGCTCCCTTATATCTTGATGCTGCTTCCTGTATAGGATGTAAGCCTTAGCCGTTCTTGCGTGACCATTCTCTATTAAAACCTTCTCAACCATATCCTGGATCTCTTCAACTGTGGGGACACCATCCTCCCCGAAGCGTTTCTTTAACTCCATCACAACTTCATCGCTAAGTCTCTTTGCGAGCTCCTTATCTTTCCCTCCGACAGCCTTGGCGGCTTTCCATATAGCATTTGTTATACGGTTCTGATCGAACTCTTCTAGTCGACCATCCCTCTTCCTAACATACTTCAAACCTTTAACTCCCCAACTAATCTTTTATAATGACTAGAGTATTCTACTATAATACTACTTTAAAGAGATTAGCTAAAAAATTTAAAGTTATTGTCTAATTTTTTAGATAAAATCCTCCTTTTAGTTTTAAGATTTGATACTTAGATGTCTAATCAATGAAGCGGTATTCTAAGCACCAGATAGAAACATAGGTCTCTTCTATGGATGTTTAACCTTTAACTTCTCTTCCTAGGGAAGGTTGCAAACTTCCATTATTTAAAAAACAATTATATGAGGGCGTGGTGAATTATAGAAGGTTGGTGGTATCGTTGGAGGATGAGGAACTGGAGAGGTTGAAGGAGAAGAAGTTGAGGGAGATGATGAAGAGGATTCTTAGGGGCGGGTCTGAGAAAACTCTAGATAAGCCTTTAGATTTGAGTGATGAGACTTTCTCAGAGGTTGTTAGTAAGTATCCCTTCGTAGTTATTGATTGTTGGGCTCCCTGGTGTGGTCCGTGCAGAATAGTTTCTCCCATCATAGAGGAATTAGCTAAGGATTACGCTGGAAAGATAGTCTTTGGGAAATTGAATGTGGATGAGAATCAGAGGGTGCCGCTTCAGTATGGGATTATGAGTATTCCGACTCTACTCGTATTCAAGAATGGTAAACTTGTGGATCGCATAGTCGGCGCTATGCCTAAAAGCATGTTGGTGCAGAGAATAACTCGTCACTTATGAAATTGCGAATACTTAAATAGTAATTTGTTGAGGGTTAATTACCGCTTTAAATAGCAATTTCTTTTCTATTCTATTACTTCAACGATTTTCTTTCTAGATTTTAAACCAGAAATTATTTTAACATGGGATTTTGGAACGTTGAAGTAGTTAGCGATTTTCTTGACGAGTTCAGTGTTGGCTTTACCTCTCTCAGGTTTTGAGGTTAAACCAACAACTATTCTGTTCTCCTCAACTTTAATGAAGTCTCTATGAAAAACAACTTCAACCTCATACCTCAATTAATTCATCCCTCTATTTCACTATCTGGACACGCTT
>CAZHYI010000108.1:0-4655 GCA_964536595.1 uncultured Candidatus Bathyarchaeia archaeon | reverse complement strand
GGAGTTAACTATGCATTCTTAGATATCGCTAATATGCAGGAGCAGTGTTCATGGGTTCATCAAGAAGACCCTGAAAACGCGACATTGAAGGCTTTAAGCCTCATTAAGGGCTCTATTGGTAGAGTCTTGAAAGCTGCGCCTCTCCAACCTAAACAGATTAGCGCTAAACATTCAGTTCTAGTTATAGGTGGCGGAATTGCTGGGATTTCAGCCTCATTAAGGCTGGCTGAGCAAGGCGTTAAAGTCTACCTTGTTGAGAAGGAACCCTCGATAGGGGGGCATATGATCAAATATCCCAAAGTATTTCCAACATTGGATTGCTCTCAATGTATATTAACGCCTAAGATGGCTGAGGTAGCGGATAATGATAATATAGAGCTTTTCACTTTGGCTGAAGTGAAGGATATTTCTGGATCTCCAGGAGATTTCCATGTGAAGATCGCCCTCAAGCCTAGAGGTGTAGATCCTGAACAGTGTGTAAGTTGCGGAAGTTGCAGTAGGGTCTGCCCAATCGACGTTCCTAACCTCTTTAATGAAGGCATCGGAGTTCGGAAGGCTGTTTATATACCTTTTCCGCAGTCTGTTCCTAATGCGTATGTTGTGGACTTTGAGAACTGTAATAAATGCGGTAAATGTGTGGAGGTCTGTCCAAGAGATGCTATTAATCTTAAGGATTCACCGAAAAACATTGAGATTGATGTTGGGGCTGTAATTGTGGCTACAGGCTTTAAGCTCGGCGACCTTAAAGGATATGGTGAATATTATTTTGGGGAGCATCCAAATGTTGTAACTTCGTTACAGATGGAGCGTCTATTGGATGTTACTGGACCTACAGGTGGTAGGATAACTCGTTTAAGTGACGGCGCACCAGTTAAGAGCGTTGCTTACGTCCTATGTGCAGGCTCAAGAGACTCAAATAAAGGCGTATCTCACTGCAGCAGAGTATGCTGTTTGTACGCGATTAAACAAGCTCTCCTCCTGAAGAAGTATCATGGCGTGGATGTGTGGATCCACTATATAGATATAAGAACTCCTGGGAGAAGATATGAGGAGTTTTACAGAACAGCTCAGGAGGAAGGAATCCGTTTCGTTAAGGGTAAGATTGGTGAGATAATTCCTGATGGGGATCAGCTTATAGTTAAGGCTGAGGATATGCTGATTAACAGTATTATTGAGAATAGGCATGATATGGTTGTGCTTTGTCCGCCAGTATTAACCTCTGAGGATTCGCAGAGGTTAGCAAGACTCTTGAAGATCCCCGTGGGTGAGGATAAATTCATTCTGGAACGCCATCCTAAGTTAGACCCATTATCCACAAGAAGGGAGGGGATTTACGCTTGCGGTATGGTGTTGGGTCCTAAGGATATTCAGTCAACAGTTTCAGAGGCTGAGGGTGCCGCTTCTAAGGCTTACTCCTTCATCTCGGCTGGTAGAACTGTGGAGCCTAACAAGGCATATCTGAGAAAGCCTAGTCTCTGTGATCTATGTGAGTTATGCATTAAAGCTTGTCCTAACCAAGCTATTGAGCGGTCTCCGGAAGGAATAGTTATTAATGAGATGGCTTGTAATGGTTGTGGCTTATGCGTCTCTGTGTGTCCAAAGAAGGCACTTGACTTGGAAGGTTTAAGTGAAGAACAGCTGAAGGAGCATATTGTAGGTGTTCTGGCGGTTAAGCAGGAAGACCCTATCATACTGGCGTTTATGGAGAGTGAGATAGCTTACACAGCGGCTGATATAGCTGGGGTCAATAGGCTTTCCTATCCTTATAATGTTAGAGTGGTTCCTCTACCTTCGTGTAGCAGATTAAGGTTTGAGCATATTCTCTTAGCGTTAGCGTATGGTGCTGATGGAATCATGATGCTTGAGGCTCCGCCTGAAGAGGGACCCCTAGGAGTGGTTCATGAAGTAGCTGAGAAGAAGGCTAAGGAGTTCCAATCTAAACTTGAGGATTATGATATTGAGGGCTTAAGGTTGTGGTTCTCAAAAATCTACGTTCCAGACTGGAGGAAACTTGCCTCGCTCTTTAATACCTTCGTATATACGATTGAGGATTTAGGCTCGATTGAGGAGTCAGTTAGAGCTGAACTTAAAAGCTATTTGGAAGAGAAACTGTAGATCTGTCTCTCTATACTTTTATCTCCATATCCCTCTTTCTTTTCTTAGCCTTCTCCATAACATCCCTATATAGGTTATTTCCATAAGAATCCATAGACACGGTTAAGGGGCCGAAATTCTTAACTTTGAATATCCATACAGCCTCCGGCATTCCAAGGTCAAGCCATAAGACATCTTCAACCTCCTCAATGCAGTCTGCTGCTAGAACAGCTGCTCCACCAACAAAGGATACGTACACTGCACCTAATCGGGTTAGAGCATCCATTGTTTTAGGTCCCATACCTCCCTTACCGATAACCATTCTGACTCCCAACTTCTCCATGACCTCCGCTTCGTAACTCTCCATCCTTGAGCTTGTTGTGGGACCAGCTGAAATTACTCTCCATCCTTCCTTAACTCTCTTAACTACTGGTCCGCAGTGGTAAAGGGCTAGCCCCTCAAAATTCATTGGTGGAGCGCCTCTTTCCTTTAAGAGTTGGATCATTCTTCTGTGTGCTTGATCCCTCATTGTGAATATTTTACCAGTTAAGTAAATGGTGTCGCCTACTCTTAGTTGCCTAACCTCAACCTCATTTAGTGGAGTTTTCATCTCAAATGCCTTCATTGCGTAGCCTCCTAATCGATATACTTTACTGATCCGTCGGGCGATATTATTGCTGCGGCTCTTCTTGCAGCCCAACATTGATATGAAACAGCGACGGGAAGGGAGGCTGGATGTCTATGTGCATATTCAATCTTTACTCCCAACACTGTGGTTTTGCCGCCAAGCCCCATAGGGCCTATACCCAAACTGTTAGCTGCTTCATAGAGTCGATCTTCATACTTCGCCAACTTAGGATTTGGATTCTTAATGTTTAAGGGCCTAAGCAAAGCCTTCTTTGAGAGTTTTAGAGCTAGTTCTGAACTTCCCCCTACTCCTACACCCACGATTGTCGGTGGGCATGGGTAGGGACCTGCCTCTAGAATAGAGTTGAGGACCGCTCTTAATATGCCGCTCCATCCTTCAGCGGGCTTCAGAAGGTAGAGCTTAGTTACATTCTCTGATCCGCCACCCTTCGGTAGAACCGTTATTTTAAGAGCTTCCCCGCTTGAAGCTTCCCACTCAATTATGGGGATGTGCCTACCCGTATTGTTTCCGGAATTGATATTGCTGAGTGTATCTACAGCGTTGGGTCGAAGTGGTACTTCATTAGTCGCTCTTACAGTCGCTCTCTTTAACGCTTCAGTTATTCCACATAAATCTACCAATCCAGATCCTGACTCAACGAAAAATGTTAATAAGCCAGTATCTTGACATAAAGGTCTACTTGTTTTTCTAGCAGTCTCAATGTTGCGAATTATAGCTTCCAACTGTGTCTTTGCCACTCCCTCCTCTCTGGCTAAAGCTTTTCTCAAAGCAGACTCCACATCTAGAGGCACTGTAGTGACCGCTTTACGGATCAGATTGAAGGCTACTTCCTCAACAATATCTGTGATGCTCAACCCTCATCAACCTTCATTCGTTACAGTAGTTAAAGTGAGTTTAAACTAAAAAGGTTCTTTCCTCCAAAATTTACTTCCGTCTTATCTATTTCTTTAATTTAATTAGTGCTCGAGTGTAGTCTGTTACTGCAGCGAAGTACCCTTTATCAAAATCTGACAGTAACGGGTCTTTAACGCTCTTCCTGAATCTTCTCAACTCTCTCTTTAGACTATTCAAATCAAGGTCCTTATTCCCGAAGAAGGCGTAGTTATCCCCAATCTTCTTAACTAGGAAGATTCCTCTTAACGCTTTCAAGTAGCCATCACTCCATTTACCCTTCTCCAAGTTTTTCTTAACTTCCTGGTATATCCTCATAGCGTTAGCGAACTTCCTTGACTCAATCATCGTAGCATACTGCAAAATAAGTTTCTTAATTGATTCTTTACTCATCTTTCCACACCATTCTTCACTCTTCTACATCCTCGATTCCATTCTCAGTTATTCTGAAGGTAACTTCTCCCTCAGGGAGATAGGGGCTTGACACCATACGTGCTATTCTAACATAACCTCTAGGCGCTTTTCTCAAATAAATTCTTGTATGGCTTGTATGAGCCACTATGTGTCCTCCCACAGGGTAGATTGCATCACCAAAGAATACGTCGGGTTTGGACATAACTTGATTGGTTACTACAGCGACCGCATTGAATGCTCTTGCTAAACGAATTAGTTTATGCATGTGCTTATTGAGTTTCTGTTGCCTCTCAGCTAGCATTTCTCTACCCAAATATTCGCTTCTGAAGTGAGAGGTTAAAGAATCAACTATAATCAAGCGTATATTATTTTCTTTAATCACTTTATCCGCATTTTCTAAAAGAAAAATCTGATGATCTGAAGTGTATGCTTCAGCATAAATTATGTTCTTTACAGCTTCTTTTGGGTCTAAACCAAGATGTCTTGCCATCTGCACTATCCTTTCAGTTCTAAAGGTGTTTTCAGTGTCTATATATAGGGCTGAAGCGTTGAGTCCTCCCTTTTCAGGTGGGAGTTGAACATTAACGCATAATTGGTGGCATATTTG
>CAZHYI010000107.1:0-4678 GCA_964536595.1 uncultured Candidatus Bathyarchaeia archaeon | reverse complement strand
CGATAATTGTGTATGTTAAGGCGAATATGAAGAATAGGTAGCCTATATGAATGGTGATGTAGGATATTAAGGCTGCTAGAAGCGTTGTATACAGAATCTTGAGTAATTGACAGTCATTCATTAATGTGTAGTAGAAGATTATGCAGAATGGGAGAAGGGAATAGGCAAGCACCACTAAATTGTGTCCGAGGGATAAGTGGTAGATCAACCAACCATTAAATATCCCATACAGCCCAACAATTAATTCCGCCATTTTAGAGTTAAATACGCACTTAGAGAACCTAGAGAAGCCGTATCCAGAGAGCGCAAGTATAAGGATGAACCAAATTTTATGGGCTAAGGCAACATCTCCTATAAGTAGAGAAAATGCTATTATGGGAATGTTATAGATGGCGTTTCCTATGAAGACATTAGGCGTTCCAAGATTCGATTTGTAGTCCCAAGGAGTATCGAACGGCCTGAATAGTTGAGAGAAGTCCCATATAGGTGAAAGATCCTCAAACCCTAAAGGTTGAGGTGTTGTTACCACATTTATGATTGAGACTGTAGAAACTAGAATGAAGAAGAGGAGTTTAGCAGTTTCATGATGATGTAGAAAGATTCTGTAAAACGCTTGAGGAAGGTTACTTAACTGGTTATTCCCCATTGAGCTTAAGGTATACCTCTTCATAGCGCTTAGCTATTTCTTCCCATGTCTCCTTAGATGCGTAAGCGAGGTTTCTTTGGCTCATCTCTAAACACTTTTCAGGATCTCTAAGCAAATGTTTAATCGCTTCTTTCAGAGCTGACGGGTTGCCTGGCGGAACAAGAAGAGCTGAAGCACCTTCCTCTACAAGTTCCCTGATTTCAGGTAGGTCTGAAGCCACTATCGGTTTTCCGAATCCGCAGGCTATGTGAAAAACGCCGCTCGTTCCAGTTGCCGTTAAGTATGGGAGAACAACTATGTCGGATGTTGAGAAAAGTTCCTCCAGGCGTTCATCCTCAATGTACCCTAGAAACTGAACATTCTTTATCTTTGCATTTTTGAATTGGTTCAAGTAGCCTGGGAAGTTAGGGTGATCTGTCCCTGCTATAATCAATGTTATATTATCCATCTCTTTAAGGAGTTGCTTGAAGGCCTCAAACATTACGGGTAAACCTTTATGCGGTGCCATATGACCGAAAAGTAAAATTCTCTTTTCGGGAGGATCACTAGGCGGATAATTATTCCTTTTTAGGCTTGTTCCATGCCTGATGTAGAGTACTTTTTTACATTTATACTTGCTCATTAAGTGTTTAACGTATGAGCCTACAGTTACTATAATTCTGTCGGCGCTCAGTATGATCCTTGTAGCTATTGCTATACCGATCCTATTAAGTAAGGTAGGCTTTATCTCGACCTGTTTGAGATCAACCTTCTCACCTAGATTGTGAATGGTTACGATAGTTTTAACTCCGAAAAACTTCAGTAGGAATGGTAGAGACAAACCTGTGAAGTTTGTTATTCTTCTCCTCCCGAAACTCTGGAAGTGCAGATTGAAATGAACAATATTCGGTTTTAATTTAATGATTCTTGGTATAAGAGTTAGAAGTGATAGGGGATTATCGTGCCTCCACGTCCTAATAACCTGCACTTTTGGGCCTTCCCAAGCCCTATTCTTGCCTCCACCCGCAACATCCGCTATTACATAGATTAGATCGATCTTTGAGCTTTCAGCCAGTTTCTCAACTAGGTATTTACTGTACTCACTAAGTCTAGCTCTATTTGGAGGGTAAGAAGTTACGATACAAACCTTCATGCTTCACACATTAAAGAATCGGTTCAGTTACAGCGCCGCTCTTCAAAGTTTTACTCCAGCTCTTCTTCTTCACGAATATTAGTTGGATCAATGCCCAAAAGGCAATGATTGCTTGTAGAAGCCAGTAAAAGTAGAGTGTAGGGATCCATATTAAGTCAGTAAGCTTGAATGTTTTATCAGTGAAGATTAATGATAAACCGATTAGGAGTAGTATTAGGGTTGTTAGAGTTATTGAGGCTACATAGGGTAATTGTGCGTCGCGAATGAGTAACCATTTGAGCAGTGAAGTCCAGTACGTAATGAAGCTTAATATCATCATTACTGGGCCTAGTAAGGTGAATTCAGCATCAATTACTCTCTTGTTAGGATTCTTTATTAATCCGCCATATCTTAAGAGGTTCTCTATGTAACCCATATACCATCTCACGCGTTGCCTAATTAAGCCTTTAAGTGAGGATGGAGTTTCCTGCCATGACCTAACATCACTGCTATACTTTACGCGATGTCCCTTCGCGATCAGTCTAAGTGCGAGATCAGCGTCCTCTGCAAGTGAATTTTCTCTCCAGCCGCCCATATGGATTAGCGTCTCATATCTGATGAATTGGCAACTTCCAGTTAAAGGTACAAATAGGTCCAGTTCATCTCTACCAGCCACGAGAGTTTGGAACCAGACTCTTTCCTCATTCGCAGCTAGTCTTGTAAGTAGGCTTTCACTTTTATTTATTGAGGCTGTTCTTCCTTGAAGCGCCTTAATTGATGGATCCTCAAATATTTTGGCTGTTCTTAGTAGTACGTCGCTTCTGGGTACGCTGTCAGCATCGAATACGCCGATTATTTCACCATCAACATGGTTTAGTGCTTCATTCAGAGCTGAGGGTTTACCGTTCGGCTCTGTTTGATTGATAATTTTTATGACGCCTGGTTTTCTCTTAATATAGCTTTCACATATCTCTCTGGTTCCATCCTTTGAGCCTCCATCAACAATTACTATCTCCATTTTATCCTCGGGATAATTCTGCCTTAATAGGGCCTCTATGCACCTAGCAATCACAGCTTTCTCGTCCTTAACGGGAACAATTATCGAGAATTTTGGGTATCTCTTGAGCTTAACACTTTCACCGAGGCTAAATTCTTCCTTCGGGAATCTTCTTCTCACTCCAGCTATAACGATGGGTATGTGATACACTGTCCATAAAGTTAAGACTAGAAAGAAGAATGTGGTTATTAGTGTTAATAAATTCAAGATCTCATTTAGCCACTAATTTAGCTGTACCCGCAGCGGCGTATTCTAAAACTTTCTTTAGGTTTGTTGCAACCTTAACTCCATATCTCTCAAGTATCCTGTATAGTCTATTGTATCGTCTGTACAGTCTGTAGGCTTCTTCTAGCCTGTAAGTGCTTAGCCATGGCTTAGTCGGTTGAAGTAAGATTAGATTTGATCCTTTCATTCTAGCCTTCTCATTCAACTCAAGAATAGGCGTTAAGTCTCCGGTTATGGGAGTTATGAGTAGAACCTGAAGTCTATTTTCAGCGCTCTCCAGAGTTTTAAGTACCGCATTTATGGGTTTATTGAGCAGTTCCTTGATTATAAGCATCTCTAACTTAACGATACGCCTTAATGCTTCATTATTTAAGGTGGCGAGCAGTCTTCTTAGTTGCCTAGAGGTTTTAGGTTCCAGTAGAGAATATAGCTCTTCAGGTTCTACTGCAGCCAGCTTCAATGCGTATTGAAGTGCATAGAGAAGAGCTAATCTGGGATTGAGGTTTGAAAGATTTAACATAACCTCTCTGCCATTATGGATTGTCATGCCCATCGGGATGGATTGTCGGGCAAGTGCTAGAACAGTGTTCAGGAACGCTGTTGATAATTCATCTTTCATGTATGGGTTCGGTGCTGTAGCCTCATAGATTAAGTGTACGCCTAAACCGCCCTCAACATAAAATTCCTTAACTATTAATCTACCTAGCCTAGCCGTCGCCTTCCAGTCCATAAATCGTAAGGTGTCTCCAGGCACATAATCTCTGGACTCTGCATACTCTAAACCTGCTCCTCTGTAGGGTGAAGGTTCTTCACCGTACCCTAACGCCCATCTGGATAATAGGAAAGCTGCAGCCTCTATCGCAACCGCTAAGACTCTCGGATAAACCTTCACACGTATATGGGTTGGGATTTGGCTTAAGGACTCTATAAGGCCTAGTCTGCCTGTGACTTTAAGTTTAAGTGAATCGCAAATGTATTCGCCAGCTAATGAGGCGTCTATCTTAAGTTCAATCTCACTTTTACCGTTCATTACTTTATCAGAGTTAAAGTTGATTCTTAATCCTTCCATCATGATGGGCTCAAAATTAGCTCTAAGGTTTATTGATGATTCAACCTCAAACTTGAGGGTTAAGGTTTTATTTGGGTAGAGTATTAATTCTGCACGTTCCGGCTTAATCTTAACTGATTTGTTTATGTCCTTTACAGCTCTTTTCAGTGTTATAGTTTCTATAAGTAAGGGGAGAATTGGAATTGCTGATAAGACCAGTATTGATGGATCCATAAAGATCAATGCTATAGAGGCTAAGGAGATGGATGCGATTATAAGTCTCCAGCCATTCGCTCTTAGTCGATACTTAGTTTTTTCTTCAGTCATTTATTGGTTACTTAAGCCTTTATTCCCTTTGGTATAGGCGTCTCTCTAAGAACTCTATCCACAATTTCTGTAGAGGTTAATTCTTCAGCTTCAGCCTCAGGCTTAAGAATTAATCTGTGAGTTAATACGTAAGGAGCTATGGACTTCACATCGTCCGGGTTCACGTAACCCCTTCCATTTATAAGAGCCTTAACTCTTGATCCTTTATAGAGCCAGATTGATGCTCTTGGGCTTGGTCCATAACGAACGTTAGGGTCATTACGG
>CAZHYI010000106.1:0-4706 GCA_964536595.1 uncultured Candidatus Bathyarchaeia archaeon | reverse complement strand
CTACGTAACCATAAATGGAATAAGAAAGGTTCTAAGCATGTACAGTTAAACCTTTATTTTTTCATATTCTCTCTTGAAAGTTTCCTTAAGTTCTTCAGCCGCCTCTTCGGGAGGCATAACATTAATGAACATTCCAGTGCTCTTCTCGAAGCCAGCCCATATTGCCAGTCTCGGGTAAACCTCAATGTGCCAATGGTAATGTTTTTCATTCGCCATATGAAAACCCAAATTGTAGGATGGATCGCTCAGTAACTCCTTCAATCCACCTAAACTAACCCTCATAGCTACCGCAAGACTTTTAACCTCATCTTCTGAAAGCTCCAGAATAGTTGATTGATGCCTTTTTGGGAAGATCCAAAACTCAAACGGGTGAATTCCCGCCCAAGGAGAAAATACTATAAAATCTTTGTTTTCCCAGATAAATCGTTCACTCTTCTTTTCCTTCTCTATAACTTCGCAAAATATGCATTTCCTGTTCTTTTCGTAGTACTCTCTACTTTTAGTTAACTCCTCTTCAATGATCTTAGGCGTGATAGGCGTAGCTATTATTTGAGTATGGGCATGAGATAAGGATGCCCCCGCCTCTGCTCCGTGATTCCTAAAGATCGACACATACTTAACATAATTATGGGGGGATAGAGCCCTAAACCGATCAATAAATCCATGGATAACATGAATCAGTTGAGAGATCCTTGCTACGCCAGGATGCTCATCATGCTCAGGAGACTCGATAAGTACTTCATGATGTCCCAACGCATCTATGGATAAATAATTAGTTTTTCCAGTACGCTTCAATATTTGGGCTGTGGGTGGAGAGAAAGCCGGGTATAAATTCGGTATGCACCTTATCAACCAATCTTTATGTCGGAAACCGTTCTCATCCCTATCTTTTCGTATCTTACCGTCTCGCTCAAGATACACAAGAATCGCTGGCGGAGTTAGATGTTCATTGCCTGGACAGAAGGGGCATACAGAGAGCCTCTTCTTCTCCCTCGTCTTTACAAAATCTGTAGGTCTCCTCTTCCTTTTGGAGGCTATTACAACCCACCGATCCAAAATATAATCTTTCCGTAACTCATTAACAGACATCACTATAACCTATCTTTACATTTGTCTTGCCTTCTTTTATTGATACCGCGATAACAACTCAGTCTTTCCCATACAACTTAAATAACTCTTTGCTTTAAATGAAATCAAAGAAGAGAATCTTTTCTTAATAGTTAGGAAAGGCTAGAATATGAAAAGTTTAAGTAAGGTGAAAATGGAACTTCTTCAGCTTATATGGAACGAAAAGAGACCGATGAAACTTAAGGAAATAGCCGCTAAAATCGGACTGAAAACCCGATCAACCAATGCGCACTTATGGAACCTAAAAAGAGCTGGATACCTATCCTCAACTGGAGAAGGTTACTATTTATTGACAGAGCTTGGCAAAGAAGTACTTGGCTTCCATAAGGTCGATAGGGAATCGGCGAAGAAAATCCTCAGCAAAACGTCTCCAGAAAAAGCCTTCCATTTCTACTTAGGAATCGGTAAGCCCCTCAATGTGTCAGCGGACAGTCTACCAGACTTCTGCGAAAAAATAAAACTGGTTGATTTAGAATCTATTGAGTTTCATTCTCAACGGGGGGACTTCGAGTTATGGGTCCACTTTTTAGGTGACGTAGAGTTCGCTAAAAGATTAAGAATGATTAGAGAATCTAACTTGTCTGGAGAGGCGCTTCGAGACACAATCTATAAGGCTGTTAAATATAGGTGTGAGGAACTGCAAAGATTATCGGCTAGTGAGGCTGAATAACTGAAATTTACATTTTTAGCCTTCAAGTTAGAGAGCACTTCTATAATTAGAGCTACTTAATGTTGAAACTGAAAAGTTAAAGTCTTAAGGACAGCATAAAAATGGGTATGAATATAGAGGAGAAGAACCTCTCAGAGAAAACCTATATACTATCGGGTAAACACGCCTTCTTCCACCGATTCTGTGACTCATCATTCAAAACTAAATGGACCGGCCTCTGGACAGGACCCAAAAAATTCTTCGATTACTTCGCCTTCAAGATTAATGATTCATGGCTTTCCCCAAACAACTGCTTTAGGGTTAAGTATGACGAGCTGGTTTGTACGCATGTGTATAAGCTTGAGGGCGTGCAGATTAGAGAGCGCCTATTCATTCCTGAGACTGGAAAGTCTCTCTTCTCTTCCCTAAAGCTGAGTAATCTGGGGAATAAAAGTAGGAAATTTAAAGTGGAATTGGAGGTTGGGGTTAACATAAGGGGGATGGAGGAGAACTGGCACGATAGGAAATATCGGTTTCAGCAGATGCGGAACTCTATCCTCGTTAACTCATCTAAAGGCTCCCTAATTTACGGAACCCACCAGCCCTCCTCCTTCACACCTCTTAATATTTATAGAGATCATTATCCAGGAGAACTGGAAAGATGCTTCATTCCCGGCATTCTACATTTGGAGAAGATTGTCAAGCCAAAATCTTATGAGGAAATAGATTTCGTGTTTGCATGTGGAGAAGACGATAAGGAAGCATTCATGAATTTTCATTCTGAAAGAAGAGTTCTAGATCAGAAATTAATGGAGAAGAAAGAGTGTTACTCAAGGATTTTGGATGCTGCCTTCCTCAGGACAGGTGTGGATGAAATTGATAACTTGTTCAAGTGGAGCGTAGTGGGTCTAGAGAAGCTCCTATTTGCGTCTCCTATGGGCTCTGGAGTGTTTGCTGGTTACCCATGGTTCACTCAATTTTGGGGTAGAGATTCCGGTTGGGTGATACCAGCAATCGTTGACTACGGAAACTTCGAATATGCAAGGGAATCGCTTAAAACACTCGCAAATCTTCAATCGAGAGGTGGGGAGATACCTAACACGATTCATATGTATCAGGGAGTATCCTTCGGTTCCTCAGACGCAACACCACTCTGGATAAGTGCTCTTACACATTACGTACTGCACTCTGGAGACTTAGAGTTTCTGGAGATGGTTAAGGAGAACCTCAGAAGGGCTGTTGAGTGGTGTAGAGCGATGGATTCGGATGGTGACGGTTTACTAGAGGTTGATGGAAGGTACACATGGATGGACACATTAAATAGAAGTGGCAAACCAGTGGATTTGCAGGCTATATGGTTTAAGGCTTTAAAGGATGCTAAGATCCTCTTTGATTTTCTAGATGAAGAGATCGTAAGCTCCAAGGAGATTGAAGATTTAAGAAGAAAGATTGAGGATGAATTCTGGAATGAGTCAGCCGGATTCTACTATGACATAATAGAATCAGACTTAAAGATTGATACGAAAACTGTTAACTCTATCTTTCCAGTCCTGTTTGAGGTGTCAAGGGAACCATTAAGAGTTATTGAGCTGCTAGAAAGTGATGAATTCACAGGGACATTCGGTGTTAGAACGTTCTCAAAGAGCGAGGAGAACTTTAATCCCGTAGGTTACCACACTGGGAGTGCTTGGGGATGGATAACTGGATTGATGGCGTGCATTGAGTTTCTACATAAGAGAATGGGTGAAGGCTTCAAGTATTTATCGATCCTGAACAGCGTGTTTGGAAGGAACTGCCTCTGCTCCCTAGATGAGGCTTGGAATGCGGATAATGCTGATCCCATCCTATTAAAGGGATCGATGTATGAACCAAGTGCTGTTTTTCAAGCGTGGAGCTTCGGGTCTGTGATTAGATGTATAGATGAATATATGCTTGGGTTGAAGGTGGACGCTATAAATCGAGTAATAACCGTCTCTGCTTCCCTAAAGGATGGGATGAAGGTTTTTAGGAGAAAGAGAGTCGGAGATGATTTGGTGGATTTAAGGGTTGAGAAGTTGGATGGCGAAGTTAAAGTTGAGTATGTTAGTAGGAAAGGAGGAAACTGCAGGATAATTGCGTGAAGAACCGTCTAATGAAAAGTCAGCTCTTACTGTACAGATTTAAGATGATAAATTACGAGTGTGGCGATTAATGACCATTAAATATTTGTTATTGTTGGCAATAAGAGTTCCTCTAGATCCTTCATAACATCATCGACTCGTCCATCAATCAAGTAAGTATATAGCTCTTTATGGGCATCCGCTCTCTTCTCCCAGTCCCATATCTTCTCAGCGGTCTCCCTACCATTCTGGATTATCTCCTCAGTCTTTCTTCCCATATATTCTCCCTTGTAGAGGTGAGTTATCTTTTCAGCCATTTCATGAACATTATCTGGGTTGATCCATACGCCATTGAAGCCGTCCACAACCTTCTCTCTCAACCCTCCCATCCCGACAACCGGGATCACTCCGCAAGCCATGGCTTCCAGATCCACCTGTCCTTGAGGTTCATATCTTGATGGGGCGAGCATGAGGTCAAAGGTGTTGATGACTTTAACCTTCTCTTCACCATTGTAGAATGTGTTGTCGATGTAGACAGCGTCTTCCACCTTCATTCTATGAATCTTATCTACAAGTTCAAGATATAGTGGGTTCTGAGTTTCCGTCTTTGTAACTATATGGAATTTAACTTCAGGTATTTTCTTGATGAGTAGAGAAGCGAGTTCAGGTATTATATCCACTCCTTTGACTGGTGTGCATCTTCCGATAAATCCTATTTTGAACCCTTTCTTCTCAACTTTGGGTATGGGTCTGTACTCATTCGTGTCAACTCCATGGTATATAGCGAATACTCTATCCTTAACTAGCCCGAACCTCATTCCATGCGCTCT
>CAZHYI010000105.1:0-4739 GCA_964536595.1 uncultured Candidatus Bathyarchaeia archaeon | reverse complement strand
TGGGAAATTGCTGGTTGAAAGGCGCGGTTACGAAGTGATTCATCAAAGTATTGAGGAGTCAAGTTGTCCCTATTGTGGTGCAAAGATTGATGGAGTATGGTAAACTTTACACCTCTTAAGATTGATGATGTGGCTTCTCTGTGAGATAGAGGCTAAAAAGATTTTAAATCTGCAGTTTTATTATTTAGTGGGTGAGTTGGAGGAGAAGTTCTAATTAATTAAAGAGGGATATGGTATGAGTTCTGACCTTAAAGGTAGGGTTTTAAAGATTATTGAGCTGTTAGAGAAGGAGCATCCGGATGCGAAGATAGCTCTTCATTATACAACCCCTCTGGAGCTGTTAGTTGCTACGATTCTTTCTGCGCAATGCACAGATGAGAGAGTAAATATGGTTACGAAGAATCTGTTTAAGAAGTATAGAACCCCGGAGGATTACGCTAATGTAGACCTAGAGGAACTCGAGCATGATATAAGATCTATTAGTTTCTACAGAAGTAAAGCTAAGAACATTAAGAGGTGCTGCCAAATCCTTGTTGAGAAATTCAATTCTGAGGTTCCTAGAACGATGAAGGAGTTGCTTGAGCTTCCAGGTGTTGCGAGAAAAACCGCTAATATTGTTCTTTCAAATGCTTATAATGTGATTGAAGGGATCGTGGTTGATACGCATGTTCGTAGGGTCTCTAAGAGGTTGGGTCTCACAAAGCATGATAAGGCTGATAAGGTAGAGAAGGACTTGATGGAGATTGTTCCTAAAGATAAATGGAAGAGAGTAGCCGACCTGCTGATTTTCCATGGTAGGAGAGTGTGTAATGCTAGGAAACCTAAATGTGAGGAGTGCGTATTGAATAATCTCTGCCCCTCAGCATTTAAGTTTTCTTCATGATGATTTTGCTTAAGGATGCATGGAGAGTGAAGATTGAGTTTATGACTTGAGATTAAATGGGGTTGAGTAGGTTTGAAAGTTTGCAGTGTTGATGAGATTAGAGCCTTGGATCGGGCAGCCATAGAAGAGTATGGGATTCCTGAGGAGCTTCTCATGGAGAATGCTGGTCAGGCAGTCTACTCTGTGATTCTAAAGGAGTTCGGAATTGAGGCTAAGCGTTTCCTTGTTTTCTGTGGGACTGGAAATAATGGCGGTGATGGTGTGGTGGTGGCTAGAAAATTAAGTTCTGCTGGCGGAGATGTGAAAGTCGTAATTCTAGGTGACCAGAATAGATTTAGGGGATCTTCAAAAAAGAACTTCGAGATTTTATCAAGAATGGATGTGGATATACGAGTTATTAAGTCTAGTGAGGAAGTTGAAAGTTTAAGGTGTGATATCTCGGTTTCTGATGTGATAGTTGATGCGATTTTTGGTACAGGATTAACAAGGGATGTTGGGGGCATCTATAGGGAGGTTATTGAGCTCATAAATGAGAGTGGTAAAAAAGTTGTTAGTGTCGATATTCCTTCAGGCATAAACGGGAATAATGGAAGAATGATGGGCGTAGCTGTGAGGGCGGATTATACAGTGACATTTGGTCTTCCCAAAATAGGGAATATTCTTTATCCAGGCTACGAGTATTGTGGAAGGCTTTATTTATCCTACATATCCTTCCCGCCTCAACTGTACAATATGGAGTCTATAAGAACTGAAATTAATGAGCCTGTTCCTCTACCTCCAAGAAGGAGAGATGGGCATAAGGGTACATTCGGAAAAGCCCTTTTCATAGCTGGTGCCTTCGGATATTTCGGTGCCCCCTACCTGTCAGCTATGTCCTTCCTAAAGGCTGGGGGCGGATACTCCCGCCTAGCAGCCCCAAAATCTATAATTCCCTTCATTGCATGTATGGGGAGCGAGATAGTCTTCAATTCTCTGGAAGAAACGGAGTCAGGAAGCATAGCTTTAGGTAATAAGGAGCGGCTGCTTGACCTATGTGAACTTGTCGACATAGTTATACTCGGTCCTGGCTTATCACTGAATGAGGAGACTCAGGAGCTTGTTAGAGAACTTACTGTGGAGATAGATAAACCTCTCATCATCGATGGAGACGGAATCACAGCGGTATCAAAGGACTCTACTGTAATAAAGAGTAGGCGTGCCGAATCTATTCTTACGCCACACTTGGTTGAAATGTCCAGATTGACTGGGAAGAAGGTGGATGAGATAGAAGCTGATAAAATAGGGGTGCTGAGAGATGCGACTGAGGCTCTAAATGCAATTATAATATTAAAGGGCGCGCATTCCTTGATAGGATATCCCGACGGGAAAGTATACATAAATATGAGTGGGAATAGTGGGATGGCGACTGCTGGTTCAGGCGATGTCTTAACTGGAACTATAGCAGCGATGTATGGTTTAGGGTTAAGTGTTAAAGACGCTTCTAGAATCGGCGTTTTCATTCATGGCTTCTCAGGCGATCTCGCAGCTATGGAGAAAGGTGAGGATGGAATCACAGCTCGAGATATTCTAAATTATTTACCTCTTGCAATGAAGAATTATAGGGAGCAGTTCAAGGAGATTAAGGAGAAGTATAGTATCTCGACAATTTAGAGTTAGTAAGTTAAGTTATCCATGCGTTCTGTAAGTTTTAGGTGTAGGGTAGATTATAAGAGCGGTGTTGTGATAATAAATACTTATGGAGATTAAGAGGATAGAGGCTATACCAGTAGCGGCTCCAATAAGAGCCTTCAGAGACTCTTATGCATCCTATAATTATGTTAATTTTGTACTCGTAACAGTGGAGGATGGGGAGGGAAATATCGGTTATGGTGAGGCTTCAGCGTTCTCTCCGCAGTTTTATGGCGAAACAAGTGAATCAATCGTCTCCTCTATCAAAAGGTATTTAGGGCCAGCAATAATCGGTGAGAATCCTCTAAATATAGGTCGAATCGTGGCATTGATGGATAGAGCTCTCCATGGATGCGTTTGTGCAAAAACGGGTTTAGACCTCGCACTATACGATCTGGCTGGAAAGATTCTGCATGTTCCTGTAGCCTTCATCCTGGGCGGTCTACATCGAAACCGTGTTCTGGCAGCTTCAGAAGTGGCTATTGATGAGCCGGAGGTTATGACTGAGAGGGCTATGGAGCTTCTCAAGATGGGTTTCAAAGTTATTAAATTGAAGGTTGGAGCTGGTTTTGAGGATGACGTTAAGAGGATAAGAGCGGTATGGGATGCCATAGGTGACAAGGCTACTTTAAGGATTGATCCAAATGCTGGTTGGACTAGGTATGAAACTGTAAGACTATTTAAGTGTCTGCCTGAGCTTGAGATAGAGTATTTAGAACAGCCTATAGAGGGTTGGGATCTGGATGGTATGGCTGAAATTAAGAGAGCTACAGGAGTCACATTGATGGCTGATGAGAGCGTATGGGCTCCTCAAGATGTTGCGTCTATAGCTCTTAAGAATGCTGCCGATATAGTGAATATTAAGATTACGAAGGCTGGGGGGTTATATAAATCCGTGAAGATAAACACTGTTGCTGAGACTTTCGGCCTTCCATGCATCGTAGGCACCGAGCTTGAACCATCAGTGGGAATACCTGCCAAGCTGCATCTTGCAGCCTCCCTTAAAAGATTAATGTTTGCATGTGAATTTACTGAGCTTGTTTTTCTTAGGGATAACCTTCTGAAGAACAGAATTAAATTAGAGAATGGTTACCTTGGAGTTCCCCTAGGTGTAGGGTTCGGTGTTGAGCCCGACATGAAGAAGATTGATGCATATAGGATAGATATTTAATTCTTCTTTCCAGTAGGGGGCTACAAACAACACTTAAATCGATACCGCGTTCAATTTTATAACGGATGAACTGTTAAGTGGAGAGGATAGGATTTTGGTTGAGAAATTTCCTTTTTTGAAGGTTGAAGGTACACATTACGAGATTGGTTACCAGATAGGCAGGCGGTTTAGAGATCGCATAAGGCGATTTAATGAGATTATTGCTGGAGATTTGGGTATTGAGGAAGCTAAGAGGCGAGCTAAGTTGTTCCTACCTGCTTTTAGACGTGATTGCCCTCACCTTCTAGAGGAGATCAGAGGAGTGGCGGATGGAGCTGAAATCTCAATGGCGGAAGCTCTACTTCCAAATATTAGGGGAGGAATTCGCCGCATTGCGGGTTGTACAGCTTATGTTATCTCCAGTGAAGCCACCAAGGAAGGTAAAGTCCTAATAGGGCAGAACCAAGATATGCCTTCCCCAATGCAAGAAGTGGGAGTCATTTTGCATATCATACCTGAGGATGCCCCAGAGATCTTAATGTGGACCTTTGCGGGGCTAGTGGGCTATCACGGATTTAATAGTCAAGGCGTATCCTTCTTCGCTAATTCACTGCCTGAACCTCCAATAGGGCCTATTCCGCCTGAAAAGATAGGTTCAGGCTATATGGTGAAGCGTCTCATGCTTGAGCAGAGCTCCATCGACGGAGTCTTGAAGGTTCTGGATAAGATGTCTTCTTACGAGTCAGCGTTTGGGCAGGGCAACTATGTTCTTGCAGATCGGAATGGAATTTTGGATGTGGAGCTTTACAGTGGTGGATATGAAGTCTTAAGGGATGACGGTAGGGGATTCATTGCTCACACCAACCATTACGTCTTAGAGAAGCTTCAACACCTGAATAAGTATGCTGTTGAGACTTTAGCTCCTATTGAGAACGACTCAGCAGTTAGGTTGGAGCGTATGAATAAGCTTCTTTAGTCAGCTAAGGGTGAAGTAACAACCGAGCAGCTCAAAGAGTTCCTAAGTGATCACTATAATTA
>CAZHYI010000104.1:0-4742 GCA_964536595.1 uncultured Candidatus Bathyarchaeia archaeon | reverse complement strand
GGCTCTGTCCACAACATAAGACTCACACCATTCTTGGAATAATAGATGTGACAAACAGGTGTAATATGGCGTGTCCAATATGCTTCGCCTACGCAGGGGCTGTGAAGTATGTTTATGAACCTACTTATCAGCAAATAGTTGATATGCTTAAATTATTAAGGTCTAATAGTCCATGGCCAGCTAATGCTATCCAGCTGAGTGGTGGTGAACCTACATTAAGGAATGATCTACCGAGAGTAATTAGGGAAGCGAAAAATTTAGGATTTAAACATGTTGAAGTAAACACTAACGGTCTCCGACTTGCCGAGGACAAGAAGTACTTTAAAGCGCTTCTAGATGAGGGGTTAGATACGCTATATCTTCAATTTGACGGGTTAAGGGAAGATATATACCGTAAACTGCGAGGAACCACAAAGCTGGTGAACACCAAACTTAAGGTCTTAGAGAATGCCAGAGAGTTAGGTTTACATTCCATAGTTCTCGTAGTTACATTAGCTAAAGACGTGAATGATCGAGATCTAGGTGAAATCATTAGGTTCGCTGTTGAAAATAAGGATGTGGTAAGATGCGTAAATATCCAACCTATCTCTATGGCTGGACGAGCCAGAAAGGAGGAGATGAGAAAGCTCAGAATCACAATTCCAGATGCTTTGAAACTTATTGAAGAGCAGACTGAGGGTGCTATTGAGCGATGGGACTGGCGACCCGTGAATTGGCCAACTCCAATAGCAAAGGGTATGGAGATGTGGAAGGGTAAAATGTATCCGGAATTCACGATGCATCCTCACTGTGGTGCCTCAACCTTTATTGTGGTTGATGAGGATGGTGGTTTTAAGCCAATAACGAAACTTGTTGATGTAGATGAGTTTGCTGAAGCCTTCTGGAAGGTTTATTACTCAAGCATTAAAGGGAAGAAGACTCGAGCTAAAATAGGTATTCTACGAACATTACCCAGCATAGTTAAATCTGGCTTATTGCGGGGACTAATAAGTGGAATAATTAGGGAAGGAAGCTATAAGGCTCTTGGAAAATTAATGTATAACGTGATAATGATCGGAATAATGCACTTCCAAGATCCATGGAACATGGATCTTGATAGAGTTCAGAGATGCGCGATACATTACGCTACCCCGGATGGTAAGTTGAGGTCTTTCTGCACCTACAACTCCATACATAGACCAGAGGTCGAAAAAGAGTTTGCTATACCCATGGAGGAGTGGGTTAAAAGAACAGGTAAGAAGCTGAATGAGCCAGTTTAGAAATATCTAGTTTATCTTTCAACTTGCGTGGTTAAATAGGACGAGTAAGTGAATTCTTCCTTTAATATCGCTATTTACCTTCATCCTTAACATAGGGAGTAGTGAGAACCTCTCTACACTTTTTAGTTATTATTGGACCTAATCCTTTAATTTCTCTAGACCATCTATCCACATTTATCAATGCATTCAAAGGCGTACCATATTTCTTCAGTATTAGGTTTGCTTTCTCGTACCCTATATTGGGTAGACTGGCCATGAAGAATAACTGTGCCCTCTCAAGACTATCAAGCTTCTTGATTGGATGTATCACAGGAACCCTCTTCTCAACTATCTGCTCCTGTCTAGACGCTACATATAGAAAATTAACTGTGTCCTGATACTTCGTTGTCTGGATGAGGTTTATTCCTCCCTTCATTAATGAGAAGATCGCTCCCCATATAGCGGCAGGGTTTATTCTACTAAACTTGTATATGATGGGCAGATATCCCTCGATCAGAATTATAGGTTTAGTGTACGCCTCTTTTAGCGTGAAGAGTTGATCGAACAGGTATCTATGTGTTAAAGTGTATACGAAATCCTTAACTGTTTTTCTCTCTACAGCGCACTCATCGGAAAGGATGTAGTCTCCTTTCTCCAAATATTCTATCTTGATATGGGCGCCAGCCTCCTTCAATCCCTTCACAATCTTAGGGGCGCTACTGGCTTCTCTACTATCAATAATTATTATGGGTTGATCGTCATTCTTTTCCTTGATGTAGGGAATCAAAGTTTCAAATCCTTTCAATTCTGCCTTTCCCGCCTACACCAAGAAATTATACTTATCGAATTAAAAACGATTTCCCGCACTAAAGAAGTCAAACCTTAACGAAAACTGTCGATCCTAATACTCTTCGTTTTCTCAATTAGTTTCTTCACAGGCTTCCAGGAAGCCCTAACAAATTTGGGGCATCTCTTCTCTCTGGATATGAGTTCTCTTAAGAACTTCACTGTTCTAGGGTCGGACATGTAGCCAGATCCGAAGTCTCCATACTTCCTCTTTATAGACTCAATCTGTTGATCTCTGGTGACCTTAGCGACTATCGATGCCGCTGAGACTATTGGATATTTAGAATCTGCTTTATGTTCAATTATAAGATCCACCTCTCTAGTTAAACCCTCCAGAATATACCTTTTGAACCTCTCTATGGATACGTCTGAAGCGTCGATGTAGGCTACGTCAGGGCGTAAATAATTTATCATTCTAGCCATCGTTAAACCCTCTAAACGGTTTAGGCCTTTAGTCTCAACCTTTCTACTAACAGCGTAATCCACCTCAGAAGGAGAGATTATGATGACGTGGCACTTCAACGCAACTTCCCTAACTTTTTCGTAGAGTACTCTACGCCTTTTAGGATTCAATTTCTTAGAGTCCTTCACGCCTAATCTTTGAAGTTCCCTAACTCCATTCTCGTCGGTTAGAACTCCACCAATAACTAGAGGGCCAATCACTGCTCCTCTACCAGCATCATCCAATCCCGCAATCAACATTGAGCTGTCGATCTCCAAAATCCATCATTAAACCTAAACACTTACTTCCGCTTCTTCTTTATATGCTAAGAACCGGATTCCTCCTAAAACATTCTTCGCTATAGTGAGTAAGGAGAGTAGTAGGAGAGTGTATATAAGGAAACTTAAATTCATTGTTACACTAATGCTTCTTCCATCAATCGGGACCGATACGTTGAATATTCCTCCCTCTGACCAATAGTAGAGCAGTATCATGACTATGAATGCTCTAGCTCCACTAATAAGATAATAGAAGATTGTGTTGTAGGTTAACTGTATGAAGAACTCGAAGACGGCGAACATTATTATTAGATAAAGGAACGGCTCATTAGAGGGGTAAAATTGAGCCATATACCTCCTAACCTCAGGTATAAAAAATATTATTGCCGCTTCTCCACCCATTATAAAGCTTAAGATAGCTGCCTTAACAACTCTAGGTATGAGGGTTCCTACAACACCTTTAGAGCGGTTATCACTCATAACTTATCACCACTGGACCGAAAGATACCCCTTCAGCCTCAAAATACAGATTCACTGAGCCCCTTTCGCTCAGTAATGATGGCTCCTCCACATTTATCCTTACTCCTTCATGGAAGATGTATCCGGGCTCTAATCTTACATTCATGCTCCCTAACCCTATCCTGTCCCCCTCATCATTATACACTATAATCCTCAGCGTTCCATTAATGATCATTAAAGACTCATTCTGGAAGTATAGGTGAATTATTAATTGCCGCCTCGATGGGTTATATGTGGTTTGGGTTATGGTTAGATTGTGGAATGGTGCTCCCCACTCTAAGGGGTTATCTGGCACATCTATCTGATATGAGTAGACGTAGGCGTACCTGAACTTTAGGAAGTGATCCATAATGATCTCGGTGTTGTTGAATAAGAGATATGTTAAGTCTTTATCTATTATATCCCTTAATGTAATGGTGATGTTATGGACGCGTTTCTCTGTCGATCCGATTCTAACTTTTGGGATTGAAGAAGCTGCGGTAGTTAATTCATAACCTTTCACGTCATGTATCGTTGTGTTAAATTGTAGATCTGTGACTTCAAAATATCCTGTGTTGTTTAAGCGTATAGGAATCGTTAATGTGAAACCATTCTCTAAACTTCTATAACTGAGCTCTCCAAAACTTAATCCGTAGTCTATACCTAGTGTCTTAACTAGAGAATAAATTGAGAGTCCTGTAAAGGAGACGAGCACTAAAGTGATTATAGTTATGCTCCATCCCAATATCTGAATTGACTTCCTCATCAGCGTCCACAAGAGTTAAATTTTAGTCTTTCTCTTCCTCTGTTTCCTTCTTTGAACTTGAGGTTGCTTCCTTAACCTTGATTGCGGGGCTAGTGAGGATCTGTATACCTCGCACCGTCATGATTGAGCCGATCCACCCCATAATTCCTAGGTATATCGCTCTGATTGTTGCAGTGATTAATGGTGCTAAAGCTTCACCGAAAAGCGATGAGAGGTCCATGAATATTATTTCGCCTAAACCCCAAAGGAGGAGATAGGCATCAACAAACGTTATTATGAGTAAAACTATACCTATAGCCAGTATTACCAAGCCAGCACTCTCAGACAATTTAGGCAACTACGTTACACCTCCAACAATAATCTATCTTGAGATTATATCTATCCACATATAAATCTAATCGATATCAACCTCTATATCTCACCTTTCACCTATTCACAATCTCTGTAATTCTTCTGAGAACTTCATCCAAAACTATCTCACGATTCTTTACATCTATCTCTAAAACTTCACTATCAACCCTCAATTTAAGATCCATTATTAAGGGGTTTCTTAACCGATAATGTATAGTAGCCAATATGGGTTTTCCGCTCTCTACAGTGAACTTCACAGCATCAATAAACTCTCTAGACTTCAACTCCATCGGTCCAACCTCTTCAATTACCACCACATCAGC
>CAZHYI010000103.1:0-4775 GCA_964536595.1 uncultured Candidatus Bathyarchaeia archaeon | reverse complement strand
TCTCCTCTAAAGCTCTCCCAGTCCCTATAAATTCGGGCGGTAATCCACAGGTGTAGGTTGAAGCGACAAACTTGAACCATCTAGGAGGCTTCTTGAAGGTTTTCTGAGTAAACTCTATCAAGCTTCTCTTCACATCACCACTCTTACAATGCATTAAAATATTCTGTATATTTCGTAATTCTCTGTAGTACGAAACCTCTTCAAAATCGAGTAGCCGCTCTCTCTGTTCCGGAATAAAACTTGAAATTCTACTTATCAAATCTTGAATTTCAACCAACTCGATTAAGTAATTCTTTGCAAATATGAATATGCTCTCCCGAATCTTCTCGTAATCCTCATCACTAAAATCAAGATGTTTAGATTGCATGTGAGAGTGAAGCTTACCTATAAGTGATTTAGTCTTTCCAGTCCCATGATCATACCTTAATCCCGATTGGATAGTATAGGTGGAGACGCCCTCATACTCTTTTAGGACATTTGTTACATTAGTTAGGGTTAAGTGTCCACGGAAAGGTAATGCTCCAATACCAAGTATCGGGTATATCTTTATACCGGAACTCTCCTCTACTTTATAGCAATCTGCAATAGCTAATTTACAGGAAAGAACTGAAGCCATATGTCCATAGAGAAGTGAGGCTTCCGACTTCGCGATAAAGACTCTGAAGAAATCGCCTACCTCCAAACCTTCGATTAATTTGGGGAGGTTCTGCCTAATTGATAGATGCTCAGCTATGCCTCCAAATAAAGGTATCATCCTGAAAAACATGTGGGCGGTATCTATTCCGAGATGTTTACCAGCCAACTTCAGGATTCCTTCAGATCGTTCCCTACATGACTTCAAATCTTCTAAAGTAGAGGTCAAGGCTTGAACAACAAAAGTTATTCCTTGCTCACCATACTTTTTGTAGCAATAGTAGATTCCTTCAGCTATAGCGAAGGTTGTCATTAACTGCCTGAAAGGTTCCTCCCGGAAGGAACTCACCATTCTGGGAGTTATATAAATATCTTTACCCGGAACTAAGTCGGTTTCTTCAATTATTCTCTTAATTATCTGACCGATCTGATGATAGGGTGTGAGTTTCCCCATATAATCTACTAAGTACTCGTCGCATCCAAGTCCACCTTTTCTACAACATTCAACTGCCTCATTAGGCTCTTCTCTAACCGAAACTTTTCTGGACGCAGAGTCGGGATGCTGCGTCGCCATAGCTACTGGTATTTTCAGACCAGAAACCTCCTAAACTTATTCTCCATATAAATAATTCAAATATAAACTTTTCCGTTATAATTCTCTACATTTACATCTGTTTGATGTAAATTTTTGATAGTTCATCAATTATTTTATAGTAAATATCAATACTTGTTAGATACTCATCTATATCAATACATTCTTCAAAAGTATGAGACAGTTGTGGATTACCTGGACCATATGTAGCTACGGGAATGCTCGTCTTTAAAGCAAAAAGGTTCATATCTCCTGTACCTGTCTTTTTAATGTAGCTTACGGGCCTACCCGCAACGGTGAGGATTGCTCTAGTGATAGCCCTAACAATAGAGGAATGCTTATCGATCAGTACAGGCTCAACCTTAAACTCTATATGTAAAGATGATTTAGTATTATGTTTCTCATTGAACTCCTTAGTCACCTTCTCTAACATCGCTGTTACTTCATCACAATTCATCCGTGGAGGAATTCTAATATCTAAGTAGAACGTGCAACTTTCAGGAGTGGTGTTCCGTGAGTTTCCACCCTCTATTTTCACAATGTTTGAAGTTAAGGAATCAAAATAGCTTTTTGGGCTTTGATGTTTAGAAAATTCAGTTTTGATGTTATTTAGGAGAGTTAGGGCGGATTCTATGGCATTCTCTTCTGTAACAACTGAAGAATGTTTAGGGTTTGCCTTAACTGAGAATACGGCTCCAATATGACCTTTATATCCAATAGTTACCCTTTTTACGCCACATGGCTCACCGAAAATCGCATAATCCGCATCTAACCTCTTCTTCAATAGATTCTTTATTCCACGTCCTCCTTTCTCCTCCTCCACGAGGCAACACAACATTATCGATGCGGAACCACTATTCCTAATCCATTTTGAGGAAGCAATAAGCATAGCCGCCATTGAAGACTTTGCATCCACAGCCCCCCTCCCATAAATTCTATTCTCACTAATCTTCACTGGGAGATAGCCTTCAACTGTGTCTATATGACCCAAAAACATGATTTTTGGTCTTCCCTCTCCACACTCAGCAATCACATTCCCAACTTCATCTATATGGACATTATTGAAGTTTAGTTTCTCAAGTTCAGTTTTAAGAAAATACGCTAACTCATGCTCCATACCGCTGGGAGAGTATATTTCAAGCATCTTCCGTAACAGATTAATCGCATATTGGTTCTTAGATGAATCCACCCAACCGCTTCCTCCGTTCCTCCTCAAGCAGTCCTTTCACAACCTTTACAGTCTTATCTATATGTTCCTTCTCAATTACCAATGGTGGCAGAAAACGCAAAGTGTTCCTACCAGCATAAAGCAGAATAACCCCTTTAGCAAGGGCACCCATCAATATGTTATAAACATCAAATCTTGACTCAAGCCCAATCATCAATCCTAATCCCCTCACATCTCTAACTATGAGATTTTCATCCTTAATTTCATAAAGTAGATCCAGGAAGTATTTACCTAGCTTTTCAGCTCTTTCAGGCAAACCCTCATTCACTAATACATCTATAGTAGCGGAAGCTGCTGCACACGCTAAGGGATTTCCTCCAACAGTGGATGTATGCTCACCCACTCTTAATGTCTCCATAATTTCAGATCGCGCTAATGTAGCCCCTATCGGAACACCGCCTGCAAGTCCCTTCGCAACACACATGATATCCGGCTTCACATTCCAGTGTTGAGACGCCCAAATCTTACCTGTCCTGCCTAAACCAGTCTGTATCTCATCAAAGATCAGTAAAGAGTCATTCTCTTCACATATCTCTTTAACTTGAGAGAGATATCCCTCAGGAGGTAAGTGTATACCTCCTTCACCTTGTATAGGTTCGAGAATTACAGCTGCAGTATCTTTGGAGATTTCCTCTCTTAGCTTCTCCGCATCACCGAAGGGAATAAACTTCACATGGGAATAGAGGAGAGAAGAGAAGAATTCTCTATATTTTGGGTTCCAGGTTGTTGAGAGTGCACCTAAAGTTTTGCCGTGGTAACCTCTCTTCATAGATATGATCTCTTTTCTACCTGTAAATTTAATCGCTAATTTCAATGAACACTCAATAGATTCAGCGCCACTATTGCTCAGAAAAACCCTATCTAATCCCTTAGGGGCAATCTTAACCAGTTTTTCAAGGAATTCCGCTCTCACATCATTGTATAGGGATCCGTGACAAGTGATCAGTTTTTTGCATTGATCCTTAATTGCCTTAACGATTTTCGGATGGCAATGACCTACAATGCTAACGCCGTAACCGCCCATCATGTCTATGTATACGCTGCCATTCACATCATACAGTATTGCTCCTTCACCCTTAACAATGGTTACTGGGTACTTCTGGTATGTGCCAGCTCCGTAACGATTCTCAATAATTTTAAAACCGTCTTCCTTAACCATTAGTGATCACGGTTCCGACTTCATGACTCAAGCTCTTTATCAATGGGTGATCTATAAACCCATTGGAAATTATAGCTTCTTTTACGTTATTTTGAAGAGCTTCTATAGAAGCCAAAAGCTTCTTATCCATTCCAGCTCCAACCTTTCCCCGGAGAGCTTTAACCTCCTCAAGAGTCAGTTTACTCATCAATTTCCCATCAATGTATAACCCATCAACATCAGTCAAAAAAAGCACCTTCTCCGCTCCCAAGCGTCCAGCTATATTTGCTGCTGCCCTATCACTATCCACATTCAATATTTCGTATTCACTTCCTATAGCGACAGGAGATATTACGGGAACATAACCATTGTCTAATAGAAGTTTGAGTAGCGACGAATTTACATTTGTTATTTTTCCAGTGTAGCCGCCGTCAATTATTCTTCGCCTTCCTCTCTCATCCAGTATAATTAATCTTTTCTTTCTGTACGCTTCAATTAGTCTCCCATCAATCCCTGAAAGCCCAACAGCATTAATCCCTATTTTGTGCAGATAAGAAACTAACCAACTGTTTATCATGCCCGCCATAACCATCGCATATATTTCCACAGTTTCTCTGTCAGTGTATCGACTCACTATTCCACTTGGCGACTTTATAAAAGTCTGCTTCTTACCTAGCTTTTCAGCTATCTCCGTAACTTTATCGCCCCCGCCATGCACTATGACGACCTTACTGGAACCGCATACTTCCTTAAGGTCTTCAGTTAGGGCGCTCCCTAAATTCTTAATCATATCTCCACCTATCTTAACAACTAACATAACTCACACCGGATGTATTCCAGGCTGGATAAGCCCAGCTGTTTCTTCATAGTTCAACATTATATTCATACATTGAATTATCGTCCCAGCCGCTCCCTTTCCAAGATTATCTAGGGCTGAAAGAAGAACTATACGTTTAGAGCGACCATCAATCTCAAATCCTACATCACAGAAGTTGGAGCCTACAAGCAATTTAGGATCAGGATACTTATAGACTGCCTTAGAGTCTCTAACTATGCGTATGAAAGGCTCATCTTTATAGAAGGCCCTATACATACTATAAAGACTTGACGCCTTAATCTCACTATCTGTGAAGACGTGACATGTGGTTAGGATGCCTCTGACTATATTCACCGCGTGAGCTGAC